>JAKAFG010000216.1 GCA_021818125.1 Pseudomonadota bacterium
GGGCTGGCTGGAGCAATTCCTGGGTGGCGTACTCGACTCGGCACACATTCAGCCGGTGCGCTTCCGGGACTATCTGGCACAGAACCGCCCCCAGGGCATCATCTATTTGCCGACGGTATCCTACAGCGAGATGAACGAATGGACCCTGGCCCCCGATGCGGCCCGCTGCTACGCCGCCTTCCGGGAGCAGGAAAAAACCGCGGGCCGGCTGGAAAAGCGTAAAGCCCTGATCCGCGGCGGCACCTGGAAAAACTTCCTGACCCGCTACCCGGAATCCAACTGGATGCACAAGCGCATGCTTCAGCTCTCCCAGCGCTTCCATGCCCTGCCCAGACGCCAGCAGAGCAAAACCATGCGCGAAGATCTGCACGAAGCGCAGGCCAATGACGCCTACTGGCACGGACTCTTCGGAGGTATTTATCTGCCCCACCTGCGGCGCGCCGTCTTCAACGCCATCGTCCGTCTGGAGGCACAACTGGACCGGATTCAGGCACGCCCGGCCTTAGAGACGACTGACGTGGATATGGACGGGGTTGGCGAACTGCTCTATCACAATCACGCCCTCCAGTTGATTATCCGCCCGGAGCCGGGCGCCGCCGTGGTGGAGTGGGATTGCTACGCGCTGCGGCACAATCTCGGTGATACCTTGGCCCGCCGTGATGAGGCGTATTATGACAAAATTCATCACGGTACCATTGCGCACGAAGCCCCCAGCGAAGGCATCGCTTCCGCCCACGACCGCGTCAGCTTCAAAACCGACATCAGCGCTGAAGACCTTACTCCGGACGCCACACCCTGCCACAGCTTTCAGGAATGGATCGACGAGAGCGCTGTCACTTACAGCGAAAGCAGTTTGCCGGATGCCCCGCACTTTTCCGGCGGCGTCGCGGACGAATGGGCGGTCAGCAAACGTTACACCCTGGCGGAAAACCGCCTTACGGTGGACTATCGGATTGAGTCAGCCCGCAAGCGGGTGGAAGCGCAGCGTTTCCGTACCCGGCTCTTTCTGGCCATGCCGAGTTGCGATGGCCCGGCGGGCCAGTTCTTTGCCAATGGCAGTTCACAGGGGGGCTTTGGCAGTCCCATTCAGGGTGAAGCGACCGGGGAAATCGTCCTGGAGGATGCGGTGATGGGCGGTAAAATCGTCCTGCATTTCAATCCGCCGGTGCGCTGGCGGAGCGCGCCGCACCTGACCGTCTCACAATCGGAAGCCGGCTTTGAGAAGATCATGCAGGCTTTACGCCTGGAGCTGGAATGGCCGGTGCAAGCAGGCAACGCCCATGTCATAGAAATACAGGCGGAGGTCATTCCCCATGGCTGAGGGCCTGACTATCGGCATTGACGTGGGCGGCACCAACCTGCGCTTTGGTGTCTTTCGCGGCAACGACTTTCTCAACTCCACGCGCAGTGAAGTGGATTTACGCGAGAAATGCGGCCAGGCGCCGGACCCGGAGACCGCGGCCACGCTGGTCGCCACGCTCCTGACTGAAGGCATCGCCGACCTGCGCCGGCATCATCCCGATATAGCGCGGGTAGGTATTGCTTTCCCGGGCTTTATCAACGATGACGGCGTATTGCTGCAATCCCCCAACATTCCGCAACTGATTCAATTCGACCTGCAAACGGCCATGCGCACCGCCTGTCAACTCCCCGTCCTTGTCGAAAACGATGCCAACGCAGCGGGTTATGGCGAATTCTGGGAGGAACGTCAGGAGCGGCCCGGGTTGCAAAATCTGCTCTATGTCGGTCTCGGTACGGGGGTCGGTGGTGGCTGGATTCATCAGAGCCATCCCTGGCGCGGCGATCATGGCATCGCCATGGAAATCGGCCACCTTATCGTGGTACCGGGGGGGCGGCGCTGCGGCTGCGGCAATCAGGGTTGCCTGGAGCAATACGCCTCGGCGCGCGGGGTGCAATCCAGCTATGTGGAGATGACCGGCACGGCCCCGGACACCATGGTCATTGCCCAGATGGCCAGCGATGGTCACAGTGAAGCCGTGACCGCTTTTCAGATGGCTGGCGGCTATCTGGGACAGGCACTGGCCCATATCCTCAAGGTAACCGATGTCGGCGTGGTGAGAGTTGGCGGCGGTATGAGCGCCGCTTGGGACCACTTCGCCCCGGCCATGCTGCAACGCCTCGATGCGGATCTGATCCCGGCCCTGCGCGGCAATGTCGAGGTGAAGCGCGGCAATGATGATGACCTCGCCGGCATGCGCGGCGCCGCGCTGCTCGCTGATCAGGCGTTTTTACACGACTGATGCGTATCGGCATATTCGACTCGGGAATCGGCGGCCTCAGCACCCTGCTGGCCTGCCTGCGCTACCTGCCTGATGCGCACTATTTTTTTTATGGCGACAGCGCCCACGCCCCCTACGGCGACAAAAGCCCTGCGCAGGTGCGGCAGTGGACGGAAGAAGCCTATGCCTGGTTCATCGCCGCCGACGTAGATGCGGTGGTGCTCGCCTGCAATACCGCTACCAGCGCCGCCGTCGCGCCTTTGCGGGAGCGCGCCGACGTACCCATTATCGGCATCGAACCCGCCATCAAGAAGGCGCTCGAAGATCACCCGCAGGGCGAAATATTGCTCCTGGCCACCGCCGTTACCGTCAGCGGCGTCAAACTGCAAGAACTGTTGGGGCGTCTCGAAGGCGGCCCGGAGCGTGTCCGCCCCCTCGCCTGCTCCGGTCTCGCCGAAATTGTCGAAACACAGGATGCACAGTGGCGCGAACGTGCCAGCCGCTATCTGCAGGCGCAGGTCCGGCCCGTACGCAGTACCGGCACCTGCGCCGTCGTCCTGGGCTGTACCCATTACTGTTGGATAGGCGACTTGATACGCGATGTTCTGGGCCGCGACATTACCGTTATCGATGGCAATGATGGGGTGGCCCGTCAATTGTGTCACCGGCTGGGCGTCCCCACTGAGACGGGTGTAATGCCCCCACTACCCAGCCATGCGCGGATATTCCTGCACTTCACCACCGACAATGACGTAAAAAGCCACCTGGCTCGCCAGCTTTTGGCCGCAAGCGGGGTGCGCATGGATACGAAGCAGGATTTATTCCTCGTACCACAGCAGGGAGTACCCCGATCCAGGCCTCTCTGACCAACAGGGAGGCTATATCAGCAGCGGTACCGCCAGAGCCAGGGCATGAATGGCAATACCGATCATTCCGCCCACCAGCGTCCCGTTGACGCGAATATACTGCAGGTCCGTACCCACCCCTTCTTCCAGGAGGCGGACCATGTCCTTATCCGGCCAGGCATGTATCGTCGCTTCGATGTGCTGGGCCAGACCATCGCGCAGGGCAGGCGCCAAACGACGGGCGCTGTCCTCCAGATAACCATTAAGCGCATCGCGCAATGCCGGCTGTTCGCCCAGGAAAAAGCCCAGTTGCTGCGACAAGCGCTGTACCTGCCCCTGTAACCGGGAATCCGGGCGCTGCAAGTCGGTTTCCAGCCAGGAGCGCAGATCGCGGAGCAGGCCATCCACATAGGCCTGCACCGCCGGATGGGCAATCAAACCATGCTGCCAGCGCTGCACCCGAGCCTGGAAGGCGGCATCCGTCTGCAAGCGCACGATGGCATCCTGCATCCAGCGATCAAAGGCCAGACGGCGGGGATGCTCCGGGTCGTCCGCGATTTCCTGCAACAACTGATGCGCCGCCTTCACCAGATTGCGGGCCAGATTCTCACTCAGCGTGGCCGGGTCCATGACCGCCCCCATCCACGCGAACAGGGTCGGATAGGCGC
>JAKAFG010000014.1 GCA_021818125.1 Pseudomonadota bacterium
TTCCGATCTCTGTCGTCATCACCCTGGACTTTATCCGGCCTATGGTGTGCATCCCCTCTATCTGGATGATCGGGATGAACAATGGGAAGCGACCTTGGCTACCCTCCTGACCCAGGCGGTCGCTCTGGGAGAAATCGGGCTCGATGCTGGCGATGGGGCTCCTGACGCTGCCCGCCAGCGTGCCGGTTTCACGACTCAACTCGCCATGGCACAGCAATTGGGACTGCCGGTCATTCTCCATGCCCGGCGGAGCCTGGAAGAGGTGATCCTGACGCTGCGCCGCTTCCCTGGTTTGCGCGGCGTGCTACACCGCTTCTCCGGTAGCCTCGTACAAGCACAGCGGTTGATAGATATGGGATTTTTGTTGGGGCTGGGTGGCGCGCTCACCCACCCGCGCGCTCGGCGTCTACGGGCGACGGCGGCCATACTTCCCGCGGAATCCCTGCTGGTAGAGACGGACGCCCCATGGCAAACACCCCATGCGCATCCCGGCACCCGCAATGAACCGGCGTATCTCAGCGAAATTATCGCCAGCCTGGCACAGTTGCGGCATACTCCGGCTCAGGGAATCGCGCAGGTCACTGCGCAAAACGCCCTTACCTTATTTCATCTTCAGGATGCGCCATAATGCCTTATCCTTTTGCCCGCACCGAGATTCTCCTGGGTGCACCTGCTGTCGCGACCCTGCGTGATCGCCATGTGCTCATTGCCGGCGTTGGTGGGGTCGGAGGCTATGTCGCAGAAAACCTTGCCCGTGCCGGGGTGGGGCACATCACCCTCATTGACCACGATGTGGTCAGTATTTCCAACATCAATCGCCAACTCGTCGCCCTGCATTCCACGCTGAATCAGCCCAAGGTGGCGGTGATGGCCGCACGGATCCGCGATATTCATCCCGATTGCGTACTCGAAACCCGTCAGGAATTCATCAACGCCGATAATGCCCAAGGCCTGCTGACGGGCAGCGGTGCTGAAGTGGTTGCGGATTGCATTGATGCCATCGCCTGCAAAGCGGTTCTTATCCAGACTGCGCAGACCCTGGATTTACCCGTCTTTTCCAGCATGGGGGCGGGCAACCGTCTTGACCCCCGCCGGGTTCGCGTCGCTAAGCTCAACCAGACGGAAAAATGCCCGTTGGCCCGTGAATTACGTGCCTTGCTGCGCAAGAATGGCGCGCCCCTCGACGTGCAAACGGTCTTTTCCGATGAGTCACCGCGCCCGGCAGCCCCTCCGGCAGAAGTGTCCGGTCCGGGCGGAAGGGCCAAAACGGTTAATGGCACCATTTCCTTTATGCCCGCGCTCTTCGGGGTGGTATTGTCCGGTATTATTGTCCAGCATCTGTTAGCAACTGGCGGAAATCCCAATAGCGACTAAATAGAGATACAATGGAAGCCATCTCATGGTTGATATATAATAGCATATTAAAATGGTGGTATTCTTGTTGGGCTTAATAATCAAGGTATTGAGGGCGAGGGCTCTGATTATGGCAGCAAAATTTATGAGTACGGAGTGGATTCGCCTGGTGGGCAAGCAGTGGGACACGCACCCGGAAATCCAGAAAGATCTGAAAAACTTCAATGCCACTTGGGAATACTACATTGAAGATCGCCCGGATATTCCTCATGTCATGCTGTTCTGCAAGGCGGGGAAAGTCATCTACGCCGGGCCTTCTGACGGGCGGCGCCGCGACTTCATCATGTGGACGAACATGGACCACTGGAAAAAAATTCTGTCCGGGGAGATTAGCGGAAAATCGGCATTGATGACTCGACGGCTCAAGTTCAAGGGATCCATGATGACGGCCATGAAATACATGACGCCATTTAATATTCACCTCAATATTCTCGGTGAGATACCGGTGGATTTTAATATTTGAGGGCCTTGAAATATGCCGTCCTCTAACCCAGCAGGGGAGTCCACCCTGAACTTTACGGTGGATCCCAATTATTCCGGAAAAAATCTTCCGGGGTGGTTTTTGATGAATACCTATCTGCAGCGGCACCTCGGGCAGGTGATGCATTTTCAGCCCTATGATGGTTTTGATGCCTGTCGTGCAGCGGTTCTTGCCAACCAATACGACCTGGTTTATGCAAACCCCTTTGACTGGGTGCAGTACGTTCAAAAACTGGATTTTGTGCCTATTGCCAAGCCTCGTAACCATTTTGATGAGGTGTATCTATGCACTTCGGCGGCTGTGCCGATACAAGACGTTGCGGATTTACCGACGCGAATCCGCGTCGCTTCCGCCCACCCCGCCACGCTGATTCACATGGTAGGTCTGTTTCTGCTGGATAAAGCAGACATTGACCGGGCGCGTCTGGAATTTGTGTTCACCGGCAGTTATCAGGGCGTACTCAAGGCCATACTACAGGGGCAGGCCGATGTGGGTTTTCTGTTTAACGAAGTGTATGCCGGTGCGAGTGGCCTGATCCGCGAGCGACTGCACATTATTGATCGTTCCGATGATGCTTTCGCTTTCCATGCCTTTTGTATTGGTCCGCGATTGTTGCCGCAGCAGGAACTGCTTACTCAGGTGCTCTGCCAGATGGATCAGGAAGCGCGTGGACAGGTGTTGTTACAGGATATCGGTTTTTCCGGCTTTGCGCCGGTGACCGATGACGAGGTGGCTTGCCTGACTATGCTTGCCGATGAATACATCAGCGGCCACGAGGCCATCGATCTGCGTGCGACTTCAACTCTGGCCATCGATGATAGTGCCTTTGTGGTCGCCCGCGAGGATCCGGACAGCGGGACAAAGTAGCGTGCCTATGTTTACAATACCCGCATGAGCTACCGTGATCTGCGGGCCTTCGT
The DNA here is from genome assembly GCA_021818125.1 of Pseudomonadota bacterium. GTDB lineage: Bacteria > Pseudomonadota > Gammaproteobacteria > Acidithiobacillales > Acidithiobacillaceae > Acidithiobacillus. The sequence goes on from JAKAFG010000014.1 coordinate 2,815, forward strand.
GGCCGACCTTGAAAGGCGCGATTTATTGCGCCGATTGAACATGCCCGTCTCGCCCGAGTTGGAGATGACGGAAATTTGCGATCGCACCCTGCGTGCAGCAGGCCCCGCCATCTTGTTTACCCAGCCTGCGGGCTATGACATGCCCGTGCTGGGCAATCTCTTCGGAACGACGGAACGGGTGGCGCTGGGCATGGGGGGCGAATCGCTTGCCGACCTCCGGCAGATCGGTCAATTACTGGCCTATCTCAAGGAGCCTGACCCGCCCCGCGGCTTGCGCGACCTGTGGGAGAAATTACCCACGCTGCGTAAAGTCCTCTACATGGCGCCGACGACCCTGAACCGCCCACCCTGTCAGGAAATTGTCCAGCGCGGAGGGGCGGTCGACCTCGCTGCCCTTCCTGTGCAGACCTGCTGGCCCGAGGATGCGGCCCCGCTTATGACCTGGGGCCTGACCATCACCAAGGGGCCGCACAAGCGGCGGGCCAACATGGGTATCTACCGGCAACAGGTCATCGGTCGTAACCGGGTGATCATGCGCTGGCTGGCGCACCGGGGCGGCGCTCAAGACCTGCGCGAGTTTCAGAAAGTACACCCCGGCGAGCCATTCCCCGTTGCCGTGGCCTATGGTGCCGATCCGGCAACCATCCTGGCTGCGGTTATCCCCATTCCCGACACCATTTCTGAGCATCAGTTCGCCGGCCTGCTGCGCGGCGGACGTACTGAGCTCGCCAATGCGCTGAGCGTCCCGCTACAGGTGCCCGCGCGTGCGGAGATTGTGCTGGAAGGGCATATTTATCCCGATGACATGGCGGTGGAAGGGCCTTTCGGAGATCACACGGGCTACTACAACGAGACCGAGCGCTTTCCGGTGTTCACCATAGAGGCTATCAGCCACCGTGAAAACCTTATCTACCACAGCACTTACACGGGCCGCCCGCCCGATGAGCCCGCCATACTCGGCGCGGCTCTCAACGAAGTTTTCGTGCCCTTGCTGCAAAAACAGTTCCCGGAAATCGTCGATTTTTATTTGCCGCCGGAGGGTTGTTCTTACCGCTTGGCCGTCGTCAGTATTCGTAAAAGTTATCCCGGTCACGCCAAAAGAATCATGTTCGGCATCTGGGGATTTTTGCGGCAATTTATGTACACCAAGTTCATCATCGTGGTGGATGAAGACATCAATGTGCGCCGCTGGGAGGACGTGATCTGGGCGATGACGACCCGGATGGACCCGGTGCGTGACATGACCCCCATCGAAAATACGCCCATAGATTATCTCGACTTCGCTTCGCCGGTTGCCGGGCTGGGCGGTAAAGTGGGCATGGATGCCACCAACAAATTGCCTGGGGAGACGGCAAGAGAATGGGGCCGTCCCATTCATATGCCTGACGCGCTGCGCAAACGGGTAGACGATCTTTTGGTAACGCTGGAGCGGCCGCTGTTCTGAAACATGCACTGTGGCGCGCGCGGGGTTCCTAAAATACCCATATAGGGTTATTCTCAATCACTGATGATGAACAAGTCGGTATTTTAGCGGTACTCTGGACAGAGAAAAGGGCCTAAGCGTTAGCCTAAGCCCTTGTTTTTAAATGGAGCGGGTGATGGGAATCGAACCCACGCCATGAGCTTGGGAAGCTCAGGTTCTACCATTGAACTACACCCGCATGTGGCGGATTCTATGCGGATGTACTTAAAAAGGCAAGGTGACCGCAAGCACTGCGATTTCCGGTAATTATAAACAAAGTCAATAATATACTAAGAGGCATGATTATGGATCAGTTACCAACCCGGGAAGAGGATATTGAACAGGCCTCCCGTTCCCTGAAAGCTATGGCGCATCCGTTGCGTCTCAAGGTTTTATGCGTATTGGGCTCAGAAGAAATGAGTGTGCAGGATATCGTAGCCGCCGTTGGTACCACCCAGAGCAACATCTCTCAGCATCTCGCTATTTTGCGTGAAAAAGACATCCTCCGTGCTCGTAAAGACGCCAACAAAGTCTATTACCGCGTGGGTGATCCCCGTACCCTACGTTTGATTGCCATGATGAGTGATGTCTTTTGCAGCGTCCGGTAAGCGCCGAGACTTAGCTTCAGGCGGTTCGCGGCACGGTTCTTGGGGCATTCCGGCAAAAAGGCTTGAATGCCCCAACTGTTGTATATAATAATATGCTGATGTTCTCACAACCTTGCCGTGGATTCGCAGGGGCTGATTCACTCGTCGTACGTGGAATTACTGCGTCATCTACAATGAATCTATGTCATCAGATGCTGTGAACGCTTTGCAAGGTCGTCCAGTTCCTTAATTTGTGTCGCCTGTCGCAGCGAGGAAAACCATGTCCTTTCGTCCTCACAAAAAAACACGCGCCGTTCTAATCGTTCTGCTGATGGGCGCCGGTGCCTCACTGCCAGCCGCGGCCTTGGATTTTAACCAGTGCCTCGATCTCGCTCTCAAGCAAAATCCGCAGATGCTCCTGGCGCATGCCCGGCAGGCAGAAGCCAAGGGCGCTGTCTCCGAAGCGCGTGGTCACTTGCTCCCCAAGCTCGCGGCCTCTTTTTCTGCCAGCCAATCGAACAACGCCTTGACCGTTTTCGGTATGAAGCTGTCGCAGCGGCAGGCGACCTTTAACGACTTTGGCGCGGGACAATTTAACCCTGACGCGCTGGGTGTAGCACCGACAGGGTTGGATCAACCGGGTAGTTACCACAATTTCGGCACCAAGCTGCAACTGGAGATTCCGATCTGGAATGGCGGGGAAATCCGGGGACGTTTGGGTCAGGCGCGGGCCATGTTGGAGGCAGCTCAGAGTGGTGACGTCATGGCACGCCAGAGGCTGACTTTCGCCATTTTGCAGGCCTATGACAGTGTCATTGCTGCCAATACGGGTATTGAGGTGGTGGATAAAGCCAGACTGGCGGCCGCATCTTATGTCAAAACCAGCCGATCCCTGCTGGCGCGCGGGGTGCTGGTAAGGAGCGATCTGCTGTCTGCGGAAGTGCATTTGGAAAAAGCTGAACTGGCCGTCGAAAGTGCCCGCAACGCCCAGGCCAATGCCCTGGATAATCTCGCCATGCTTATTGGCTGGCCAGAAGGGAAGACCCTGACTGTAGCTAGCCCTGTCCAGCCCACACTGCCTGCGGCGCCGCTCACCAGCCTGCAGGGCGACGCGATGGCCCAGAATGCCGGTATCGTTGCCCTCCGTCACCAGGTCAAGGCGGCACAGGATGGTATCAGCGTCGCCCGTGCCGCTTATCTGCCCCACGTCAACGCCATGGCCAATCAGGAATGGAATGGCAGGACTCTGGGCAACGCGGCACCGTCTTATACCATCGGTGGAGAAGTGACCTGGAATGCGCTGGACTTCGCACGCGGTGGCGGGATGGACCGCGCCCAGGCTGAGCGTGAACGGGCTATGGCCGCATTGCAGGAAGCGCAGGATAAGCTGCGTTTGCAGGTGGCGCAGGTGTGGCGTAGTGCCCGGGAGGCCGCGCTGCGCGTCAAAATGCGTGCACTCGCGGTTAAGCAGATGGACGAGGCGCAACGTTTGGTGCGTCTGCGTTACGAAAATGGTATAGAGACCGTGACTGGCCTGCTGCACGGACAGGCAGAACTGGATCAGGCGCGTGCCGAGCTCGTCTCCGCTCATTATGCGGAAGCGGTAGACCGCGGTGCCCTGTTGCTGGCCATCGGCAAACTGAATCCTCAAGAAATCGTCAGTGTGAGTAATGTGCCCGCCGCAGAAGGAACCCCCCAATGAACACATGGAAGCGGACCGCGTTAGTCGCCGCTCTGGCATTCTCTACGGCAAGCCTTACCGCCTGCAGTAAATCGCCCCCTGATGCGCTACAAGTGCAGAGTAAAGTCGCGGCGCCGGTCATGCAGATGGGGAGCCAGAGCATGGCCGCCTTTGCCCGCGTTCCGGGTACGGTCACTGCCCATCAGCAGGTACAACTCAGTTCTCGTCTGAGTGGCTATATTCGCGCCATGAGCGTGCGTGATGGACAGGCCGTAAAGGCGGGACAACTGCTTTTTGAGGTCGATCCGACGGATGTGCTGGGACAGGTGCAGCAGGCGCAGGCTGGCTTGGCCGAGGCCGAATCCGCGCTCACGGACGCCCGCTCCAATTATGATCGATTCAAGGCCTTATATGCTCAGCAGGCCATTCCCGAGAAGCAGTGGGATCAGGTGAAATCGGCTTATGCCATGGCTCAGGCCCGTGCCGCTGCGGCAAGGGGGGGTATCAGCACGGCGCGGTCGCAACTGCGTTATGCCCGGGTGACGGCGCCGTTCTCCGGTATCATTACGCGCAAGTTCATGCAGAACGGGGACCTCGCATCGCCTGGCCAGCCCATCCTGGGCTTGGCTAACACCTCCCGACTGGAAGTCCAGTGTAGTGTCAGCGGGGCCCTATACCGCAGTCTCCAAATCGGTCAGAAAGTCGCTGTCATCTCCGACGGAAAAAGCGTTTCCGCAACGGTTCTGGATATGGTCGGAGCCGCGGACGCGATGACCCATACGCACATGGTCAAGCTCGGCTTGCCCGCAGACAGTACACTGCAGGCCGGTGACTATGTCAGTGTAGAAGTGCCGGTCACCCGGCGGCAGGTGATGGTGGTGCCAGCGGCTGCCTTGCTGGATCGGGCCGGTATTCCGGGTGTTTTCGTTGTTGATGCGCAAGGCATCGCGCACTATCGCATGGTGCGGCCGGGGCAAAGTACGCCGGAGGGCGTGGAAATTCTTTCCGGTCTGAGTGTGGGTGAGACGGTAGTCGTGGGTAATCTCGCTGCGGTGAATAATGGCGACCATATTGAGCCAGCCGGAGCTGCTCATGGCTGAACCAGGGCAGCGGCAAAACCTGGCGGGGCGGCTTGCCCAGTCTTTTTACCAGTCCAAGATCACGGTGCTGATCATGGTGGCCATTGCCCTGTTCGGGGCCTTGGCCATTCTCGTCACGCCGCGCCTGTATAATCCTGAAATTGTGGTACCCGCTGCCGAAATTTTCATCATGCGGCCCGGTTCTGACAGCGAGGAAATTCACCATCTGGTGATACGCCCGTTGGAAGCCCTGATGGCGTCTCTGCCTGGTGTCCATCACACCTATGGTTATGCCGTCAATGACATGGGTATGGTCACCGTCGAGTTTCAGGTCGGTGCCAACGAAGAGAAAAGCCTGCTCGAAGTCTACAACCAGCTCAGCCGGAATATGGACAAAATGCCCCCCGGTACGGCGCAGCCCCTGGTTAAATCCATAGGCATTAACGACGTTCCGATCATGTCGCTGACCCTGAGCTCCAGCCAGTTGACGCCTTTGGCGTTGCGTCAGGTCGGCGTGCGGCTCATGGATCAGTTGCAGAGTGTGCCGGATGTGGCGAACGCCGAGGTGATTGGCGGTAGTCCTCTGGCGATCAATGTCTGGCTGAATCCGGCCAAGCTCTCTAGCGTCGGTCTCAGCCTGGAAAATATTCAGCAGGCGCTGAAGGGGAGCAATGTGATTCTCCCTGGCGGCAACCTGGTGCGGAACAACCAGGAAGTCCCTCTGCGCATCAATGGGGCGATAGGGTCAGCACGGGGTGTCGGTGACCTCATTATCGGCAGTCATGACGGGCAACCGATATTTCTTAAAGACGTGGCCCGGGTAGAAGAGGGCGCTGCGGAAAACAACATCGCGACCAGTGATACGGCCGGGCGTGCAAACCGGATCGGTGTACCAGCGGGTACGACCATGCCGGCAGTCACTATCACCCTCGCCAAGCGCCCGGGTGCGAATGCCGTTACGGTGGCAGACGCGATCAAGGCGAAAGTGGATCGTCTGGAGCGGGAGACCCTGCCGGAGGGGGTGCATGTTTCCATTACCCGCGATTATGGTGCCCGTGCCGATGACGCAGTCAGCGCGCTCTTCGAGCACCTCAGTATCGCTGTCGGGGTAGTTGCTGTCATCCTGATGATTTTCCTCGGATGGCGCGAGGCGGGCATCGTTATTCTGACGGTGCCACTCACACTGGGCGCCGTGTTGGGCATCGGCTGGCTGCTCGGGCAGACGATCAACCGGATCACGCTGTTTGCGCTCATTCTGTCGCTGGGTCTACTGGTGGACGGCGGCATTGTCGTCATTGAAAACATTCATCGTCATCTGCATGGCTGCGGCAAGGATGGTTTTGCCCGCTGTATCATCACCGCCAGCAATGAGATTGGTAATCCGACAAATATAGCGACGCTGGCGGTGATTCTCGCCTTCGTGCCCATGGCTTTTGTGACCGGGATGATGGGACCCTTCATGTTGCCCATCCCCATTTTTGTACCTATTGCTATGATTGCGTCGGTATTGCTCGCTTATACGGTGGTGCCTTGGGGTGCTTATCGTTTTCTGCGCCGCAAAGCGGCCAAGCAGGTCGGCAGTGAGGAAGGCGCGCATGAGCCGCGACCAGACGCTCTGCAGCGGGGATACATCCGGGTGTTCAAGCCTCTGTTGAAATCTCCGGGGCGCCGTAATATCTTTTTCATCGTGGTCATTGCGCTGCTCCTGCTGGCGATGCTGATGCCGATGTGGCAGTTCATCCGCCCCCAAGGCATGAATGGTCCCCTGAGTGCCCTCGGCGTGAACCTGAAGATGCTTCCAGAGGGAAACGTCAGTGATTTCATGATTCAGGTGGATACCCCTGCGGGGACCGCACTGGATGAAACCGGGCGGGTTACCGAAGCGGTGGGCAATGTGCTCAGCCGGAATCGCTATATCGAAAATTTCCAGACCTATCTGGGGCGTTCAGCACCTGTGGATTTCGCAGGGCTGGTGCGCGGTGACATGATGCGCCAAGGCAGTAATTACGCGCAGATTCAGGTCAATATGGTGCCGCGGGATGAGCGACCCATGTCCCACACCGTTTCCGTGGAAGTCTACAAGGCGTTGCAACCGGTCCGGGAACGTTTCCCTAGTAGCATTATCAAGATTTTTGAGGTGCCGCCGGGGCCGCCGGTACGTGCTCAGGTGGTGGCCGAGCTCTACGGACCCAACTATGACAAGCTGCGCCAGGTGGCGGGTATGGTCGAACAGTACTTCCGCAAAGACTATGACATGATCAATGTGGATGACTCGGTGACCGCTACAGTGCCTGAGTATCTGCTGCATGTGGACCAGCAGAAGGCGATGCTCGCCGGTGTCGCGCCGGCGCAGGTGGCCGCGCTGGTGCATGATTATGTGGCGGGTACCAGACTGGGTGCTTTGCATGTGGAAAATGCCCGCGAACCGGTAGATATTGTTCTCCGTGTTCCCCCGGCGGATCGCGCCTGGCGTCAGCAGATACTCGACTTACGGGTGCAGAGCCGGAGCGGGCAGCAGGTGCCTCTGGCGAGCATCGTGCAGATTGAGCGGACGACGCTGGCCAAGCCGATTTACGATCGTGATCAACATCCTGTGGTGTATGTGACCGGAGATCTCATGGGCTCCAGCCCAGTCTATGCCGTGTTGTCGCTGAATCACTGGCTGGATGGCAGGACCATCGACGGTGTGCCTCTCAGCACGGGTAATCTGGGTTTTTCGCCGGCGCAGCCCGATGATATTACCCATTACCAGATTCTCTGGGGCGGTGACATGCGCCTGACCCTCGATGTATTCCGTGATCTCGGCGCCGCTTTTATTATCGCTCTGGTATTTATTTACCTGATGCTGGTGGCTTACTACCAGTCTTTCGTGATGCCGGTGATCGTCATGGGCGCTATTCCTATGACGTTGATCGGGGTTTTCCCTGGACACTGGCTGTTGAATACACCGTTTAATGCCACTTCTATGATCGGAGTCATCGCGCTGGCAGGTGTCGTGGTGCGCAACTCCCTGTTGCTGATCGACTTCATTATCGATTACCGGCGTCAGGGCTACGCACTGGAAGAGGCAGTGTTGCAGGCCGGTGCGGTGCGTTTTCGCCCCATTTTGCTGACAGCACTCGCCATCATGTTTGGCTCTGCCATCATGGTGACCGATCCGGTCTTTGGCGGGCTAGCCGTTTCCTTGATTTTTGGCACTTTCGCCTCCACACTGCTGACACTGATCGTGATCCCATTGCTCTATTTCCTCTGGGAGCGGCGCTTGGAAAAACAGACACAAGGAGTTTGATTGCAGATGAATACTGAACGTTGGGTACGGGTGGTTGCTGGCTTTTTTGTGCTGATAAGTGTGGTATTGGGCGCTCCGGCCAGCCCTATATTTGTGAATGAGTGGTTTTTGGCCTTCACCCTTTTTGTGGGTTTTAACCTGCTGCAAAGCGGTTTCACCTGCTTTTGCCCGCTGGACCGCATCTTGCTAAAGCTCGGGGTGCCGGGTTCCGGGGCCTGCGGACGCTAAGCCATGGAACATAAGATTCTTTTTTTTATAGAGTCCCAATGGCCGTTGTTGCTGGGTGCGGGCGCTTTGATTGCCATGATTTTTAAGGGACCGTTGACGCGCGGGGTGGCGGGTATTCATGAAGTGGATCCGATCGCCGCGGTGCAGTTGATCAACCACGAAGATGCCGTAATCATTGATGTGCGCGAGCAGAGTGAGTGGTCCCAAGGGCATCTGCCCGGTGCCCGGCACATTCCGCTGGGTGACTTACCCAAGTATATGCAGGATCTGGAGAAGCATCGCGGCCATCATGTTATCTGTCAGTGTGCGAGTGGTATGCGTTCGGCGCGTGCCGCGTCCAGCCTGAAAAAGGCCGGTTTTGATAAGATTTATAGCCTGAAAGGTGGAATCGGCGCCTGGCGGAGTGCCGGATTGCCGGTAGAGAAGTGATTATGAAGGGGGCGGCGGTGCGGATGTATGCGACCGGCGTTTGCCCTTATTGCCACAGGGCCGAAGCGCTTTTGCGCAGCAAGGGCGTCACCCCCGAGATTATTCGGGTGGACCGGGACCCTGCGCAACGCCAGACCATGCAAAGGCTCGCCCACGGGCGGCGGTCTGTCCCGCAAATATTTATCAACGACCAGCATGTGGGCGGTTATGATGACATCGCCGCCCTGGATCGCCGCGGGGCCCTGGACCCCCTGCTGCAGGAAGAGGGCTGGGAGCGTGGATAGTACGGTTCAATGTAAAATCGGGGGAAAATATGACATCCGTTATATTGCTTTGTCCTGCCTGCGGCGCCGTCAATCGGGTGCCCAAAGAGCGTCTGGGGGAAAACCCCAGGTGTGGCAAATGCCACGCACTGATTTTTCCAGATCACCCCGTTAATCTCAGCAGTAGCCGTTTTTCCGAATATGTTCAGAAAAACGAATTGCCGGTGCTGGTCGATTTCTGGGCCCCCTGGTGCGGACCTTGCCGGACGATGGCGCCGCAGTTTGAGCAGGCCGGTCGGGCGATGCGGGGGCGTGTGCTCTTCGCCAAGGTGAATACCGAAGACGAACAGCAAATCGGTGGACGCTTTCAAATTCGTTCCATCCCTACCATGGTGCTTTTTAAGGCAGGAAAAGAACTGGCGCGAGTTAGCGGTGCCATGGGGGCGGCGGAACTTCAGCGCTGGCTGGCGGGGCAAGGTGTCTGAGATAACCTGGTATCTCCTTCATAACTCAATATTTATAAATGAGTAGTAGGGGGGCAATGGTCAGGAAACCCAGTGAGAGTTCCACGAGGCGGCAGTTCCTGCGACAGGCGGCGCTGGGTGGCGCATTGCTGTGTACCTGGAATATGGCCGCCGCCGCGCAACTCCGCGCGCTACGGGTGGGCCGCTATCATCAGGGTGTGCGTCTGGTCTTTGATCTGGATCGGCGTTTGACGGCTGTGCCGGTGATCCGCAGCGTGGGTGAAGTGCTGCATATTGAGTTGCCGGGGATAGAGCATGGGCTTAATCGTCCCGTAGTGCCTGCGTTGGGTCCCCTGCAAGGTGGTGCGGAGATGAATGAAAGTGCCGCCGGGTTGGTTCTGCGCTTGCCTTTACGGGAATCGGTGCGCTGGCGCAGTTTCTCTCTGGGTCCTGGTGGGGGTGCATCGCATCGCCTGGTGCTGGACTTGATGCCCGTCGCTGGAACTGTGGTGGAATCCTCCCGTTCGCATGCCGTTGCTGGAGCGGGACGGTCCATTGTGGTCTGCCTGGATCCTGGTCATGGCGGCCATGATCCGGGCGCCATCGGCGCCAAAGGGACCCGCGAAAAAGATGTCGTGCTGGATGTCGGCCTGTCTCTGGCCCAACTGATCCGCAGCACCCCCGGAATGCGTCTGGTCATGTCCCGCAACACGGATCGCTATGTGCCGCTTATGGATCGCATGCATTTGGGTTTAGAGGAACATGCCGACCTCTTCGTCTCTATTCATGCTGATGCCTTCCCGGAGCGCGCTGTGTGTGGCTCGACGGTATGGGCGTTATCGGCAACGGGGGCGAGTAATGCGGCAGCCCGCTGGTTGGCCAAAACGCAGAATGCCGCGGATCCCCTCCTCGGAGACGTACAGTCGGGTGTTCACGATCCGATGCTCAATGAAGTGCTCATCAATATGACCCAGACGGCCGCCATGAATTCGGCGGCGGCCGCAGCGGATGTCATGATTCGCGGATTAGCCGGGGTAGAGGATTTGCACAATGCCGCCGTGCAGCATGCCAATTTCGTAGTGCTGCGTGCCCCAGATGTGCCTTCCATGCTCGTGGAGACCGCCTTTATTTCTAATCCTGAAGAAGAGCAGCGCCTGCGCGATCCGGATTTTCGTCAAGTACTCGCGCGCACCATGCACGATGCGGTTGTTGCCCATTTCGTGAAGGCGCCACCCGCGGGTAGCGCCTGGTCGGCGACACGGCATGTGCTGAGCAAAGGGGAAAATCTGGCGGGTGTGGCGCGCCGTTACGGGCTGAGTGTAGAGGCCTTGCGTCTGGCCAATAATCTGCCGCGCGGGGAGGGGCAGCCCGGAGAACATCTGCGTGTGCCCATTATGGGCGTCTGACTCGGCATGGCGATAGCTCGGGCAGTTATGTTATAACTGTACCAGCAGGGAGTGCGGAATGGCGGAAAGGTGATGGGAGAAGACTCAGTCGGTATGGTGCGGGGTCAAACCCGCGTTGAAGAATGGATCAACGGCCTGCTGCATGGTGCGGGCGCAGTCGGCGCTCTGTTGGTCTTCATCTTGTGGCTGGTCGGCGCTGGTCTCCACAGCACCCATCTTGCGGTGGCCAGTGTCAGCATCTTTGTGGTCACCATCTTGATGCTCTATCTGGCTTCGACCATCTATCACATTCTGCCGTCTGGGCGACTCAAATGCGCCTTTCAGCTGGTGGACCGCTCCGCCATTTACCTGCTTATTGCGGGTACTTACACCCCGGTGACGCTGATGGTGCTTCATGACCCGTGGGGCTGGGCACTGCTGGCACTGGAGTGGGGTTTGGCAGCGCTGGGCATTACCCTGCTGGCCGTGGGCGGGACGCGCTTTCAATCGGCCTCTCTCTGGCTATATCTCCTCATGGGCTGGTTGGCGGTCTTCGCAGCGGTGCCACTCTATGATGCTGCGCCTGGCTGGTTTTTATGGTGGTTAGCCGCTGGTGGACTGGCTTATACCATGGGGGTCCTCTTTTTTGTGCTGGATCGTTGGAAATACTTTCATTCCATCTGGCACGTTTTTGTCATTGCCGGTACTGCCCTGCAATTCTGGGCGATTCTTCAGTACGCTGGCTGATTGCACGCCCGCTTATTCTTGCTTTTTTGATAAAAGCGCATATAATTTGCCCGCTCGCTCCCATCGTCTAGCGGTCTAGGACACTGGCCTCTCACGTCGGTAACAGGGGTTCGAACCCCCTTGGGAGCGCCACTTTTTTCTCTCTGATCGTCTCATTCTGAATGCGCTGAAAGCCATTCCATGCCCGGAGCGTGGACGGTACGGGTGATTCTTGCCTTGCCAAGCGCGCCGTCGGGCAAGTACCATCCCTAGCAGAAAAGGCATGCGTTAAAGCGGGAGCTGGATCATGTTTCATGGCAGTATGGTAGCTTTGGTGACGCCCATGCGGGCGGACGGTGCGGTGGATGACACGGCGCTCCGCGATCTGGTGGAGTGGCACATCGCCGAAGGGACGCACGCACTGGTCGCCGTCGGTACCACGGGAGAATCCGCCACCTTGGAAATGAGGGAACATGTGGCGGTGATTCGGACCGTCGTGGAGCAGACCAAAGGGCGCATCCCGGTGATCGCCGGAACCGGGGCCAACGCGACCCATGAGGCCATAGAACTCACCCGTGCGGCCATGGAAGTCAAAGCCGATGCGGCCCTGCTGGTTTCCCCTTATTACAACAAACCCACTCAGGAAGGTCTGTTTCAGCACTACTCGGCGATCGCTGAGCAGTGCCATTTTCCCATCATTCTCTATAATGTCCCTGGCCGTACTGCTGGGGATATTTTACCAGAGACAGTAGCGCGTCTGGCGCCGCGTGCCAATATCGTCGGTATCAAAGAAGCGAGCGGCAAAGTCGAACGGGTCGCTGAAATTCTGGCCTTGTGCGGGGATCAGATGCAGGTTTACAGCGGCGATGATGGTGCTGCCCTCGCCGCCATGGCATTGGGTGCACGTGGCGTGATCTCGGTCACTGCCAATGTGGCGCCCCGGCTGATGGCGCGGATGTGTGATCTGGCGCTGGCTGGTGATTTTGTCGGCGCCCGTGCGATCAACGCGCAACTGGTGGGGTTACACCGGGATCTCTTTCTGGAGTCCAACCCCATCCCGGTCAAATGGGCCCTGCACGAGATGGGCCGCATGGGACCCGCTCTGCGTCTGCCCCTGACCCCTTTTCCGTCTGCCCATCATGAGCGTCTGCGCGAAAGTCTGCGCCGGGCGCAGTGTATCTAATCATTCTCGCGCCTGGTCGCGTTTAGTGGAGTCTTGCATGCGCCGTTACGTAGCTCTTGCCGTGGTTGCCAGTCTGGGTTTGGGGGGTTGTTCCTACATTCCCTTCTTCAAGTCTAATAGTGGCCCGAAATACCAGGATTCCAAGGTGATGGAACCCCTGAAGGTCCCACCGGATCTGCTGGCTCAGGCGCCGCAACCGGGAGTTACCATACCGGGCGGGGCGGCGTCTTCCAGCGAATTGCCGACGAAAAGTGCCTCCGGTGGTTACGGACTGTTTCAGCCCCACGAGGTGGCCGGGCAGCAGCCGGTAGAAGAAAAAACCCTGCCGGGGGTAGACGCGCAGATCCTGGGTACCGGTGCGGATTTGCGTTTGAGCACGACCGCGAAGCCCGCGCAGATTTGGGCTGCCCTGAAAGCGACACTGGCGGCGGACAAGACTACGGTGGCGAAATTCTCTCCTGAACAGGACGAACTGGTTACCAACTGGCGGGATTTCCGTAGTGGTCTGGCCTTCGTACTGGGGAACACCGTAGCACCTACCTATCGGGAGAAATACACCTTTCACCTGAGTGCTGGCGAAAATGGCGCGGAACTGCTTTCTATCCAGCAGGAGCGCGTCCGGAATGATCCCAACGGCACCAGTCTGGAGTGGAAGAAGGTGCCCGCCGACGCTGGGCACAACCGGCAGATCATGGAAGCGGTGCAAAAGCGTCTGAGCCAGGAATCGCTCCTTGCAGAAATGCCGGAAATCAAAGTCACCCGCTACCAGGATGATCGCGGTCCTTATCTGGTGTTGAACGCGGTTCCCGCCAAGGCACAGTCGGCGGTACAGGTGGTTTTGCAGGGTCTGGGTTATCCCGTGCAAAGTGAGGGCATGGGGGTGTGGAATGTTCAAGTGCAGGAAGGTGGTGCACAGGCGGCTCAGAAACGGAGCTTCATCGGCGGCATCTTCCAGCGGACCTGGGACAACATCAAGGCTATCTGGAGTAGTCCGGAAAAGCAGAAACCCATCTCGGTGCGGGTGAAGCTGCTGCGCATGAAAAACAACGAGAGCAGCGTACTGGAGACGACGCCGGGCGTTGGCAAGGATGCCGCCACATGGTCCGCAGAGATTCTCGACAAGCTGCAGTCGGGCCTGTCTCCCAAAAATGGAGACAAGGCATGATCGAGCGCTATACGCGCCCGGAAATGGGTGCCTTATGGACGCAGGATGCCAAATATCAGGCCTGGCTCGATGTGGAGCTGGCAGCCTGCCGGGCGCTGGCGGTGCAGGGGCGGATTCCTGCCGACGCCCTGGCCGAGATCGAGGCGAAAGCGGCTTTTGATAGCGCCCGTATTGAGGAAATTGAGCTGGAAGTCAAACACGACGTCATCGCCTTTCTGACGTCCGTGGCCGAGCATGTGGGGCCGTCCAGCCGCTTCATCCATCTGGGCCTGACCTCTTCGGATGTGGTGGATACGGGTTTTGCGCTGCAATTGAAGCGTTCCGGGGTACTGCTGCTGGAAGGGATGGACCGCTTGTACCGGGCCTTGGTGAAGTTGGCCTGGAAGCACAAGGATACAGTGATGATCGGCCGCTCCCATGGCATTCACGCGGAGCCCATCACTTTTGGCCTGAAAGTGGCGGTCTGGTGTGCCGAGGCACAGCGCAACCGGCAACGTCTGGTCAGTGCCATCGCCGCCGTGTCGGCGGGCATGTTGTCGGGGGCTGTGGGCACTTTCGCCAACATCGACCCCAGTGTCGAAGACGCGGTCTGTGCGGAGCTGGGGCTGGCCCCGGAACTGGCCAGTACGCAAATCATTTCCCGGGATCGTCACGCCGAGTTTTTCAGCACCCTGGCGGTGATTGCCGGGTCCATTGAAAAGATCGCCGTGGAAATTCGCCATTTGCAGCGCACTGAGGTGTTGGAAGCGGAGGAGCCGTTTACCGCCGGGCAGAAGGGCAGTTCCGCCATGCCCCACAAGCGCAATCCTATCCTCTCCGAGAATCTGACCGGTCTCGCCCGCCTGCTGCGCGGTTATGCGGGCATGGCGCTGGAGGACATCGCCCTCTGGCATGAGCGCGATATTTCTCACTCCAGTGTGGAGCGGGTGATCGGCCCCGATGCCTGCATCGTCATGGACTTCATGTTCCATCGGGCGAGCGGTCTGCTGGAACGGCTCGTGGTTTATCCGCAGCGAATGCTGGATAACCTGCACAAGATGCATGGCCTGATTTTCTCCCAGCGGGTGCTGCTGGCG
>JAKAFG010000217.1 GCA_021818125.1 Pseudomonadota bacterium
TGCGACCTTTTGGCATCCACAGAATCGGTCGGGATTTTGCATTGCGACAGATTCTTTTTTGCGTACAGTGCATACAGCCAACTGGTCTCATCAAAAGACGCCCCCGGATTTTTGTTTTTAAAAAAGCTTACATCCGTGGCCATATGTCCGGATGCAACGACTGCATCGTGATAAACTGCCAGGGTTGGGGGCAATACACAATCATAAAATGATTCCATCTCGGTTGCCGGTGCACACCGTGCCATCACCGGTGCCGCCAGTGCTAATACTATCGTTATCAATCGTAAAATCTTTGTCATAATGACTCCTATCATTGGATGGTTTTCCCCATCATAGTTTCAGGACATCTGCCTTGCTCTAACTAACGGAAGAGCAGACCGCCAAAGAACGGAATCCGGCGCACCCATCTGGACCTAACACTGCACGGCAACTGTTACCGCATCAACCCAAAACATTGCCCGCGATATCGCGCCAACAGTTTGCCCCCTGAGAAAACCTATTTCACGGTTTTTTATGGCCTCCCATTGCGGATGCAGAGGACAAGGCGTAGTATTTTTAACGCAGTCATGGCCCAGTATGCAGGGTATCTCCAGCGGCCGCCCTTCGGTAATCTCAATGACGTCAATAATATTTAGGGACTCGGCACCAGGGCGCAACATATAGCCACCGCCCTTCCCTTTTACGGAATATAGGATTCCGCGCTTGGCCAACCAGCGCAATACTTTGGTAACGCATGGCGTGGAGCCCCCTATATAGTCAGAAATATCCCGGCTCAGCACCGGCCTTCCCGATGGCTGGGCGGCCAGATAAATCAGACTCCGCAGGGCATATTCGCTAGTCTTGCTCAACATCATCTGGCGCACTCATTTTATAATTTTTGCGAATAATCCGGTTCCAGCAATAGTGCCACGCGTTTTCCGTTCCAGCTTTGCAGGGCGAGGAGCAATCCGACGGCGGCAAGGAGATAAAAGACTCCCTGCTCGCCGGCCATGCCCAGCCCCCAGCCACCGACCACACCGCCCGCGAATATCCCCAGAAACTGCATCAGCGAGTAAACACCACTGGCAGCCCCCCGCTGTTCCTGGGTGGTGCTGCGGCTCATCATCGAGGGCAAAATCGCCGAGGCCACGTTATAACCCGTGAAGAAGATCACCGCTCCCACCGCCACCGGCCAGAAGTGACCAGCGAGCAAACCCATGAACAGCGCACCCGCAGCGATGGCAAGACCACTGAAAACCAGCATCTGTCCGTGTTGCTTGTGCCTTTCGGCGTGGATCACCGGGTAGAGCATGCCCGCCACCGAGAGCAGCATCACCGGCAGGTATACTTCCCAGACGGCGCTGCCCGGAATGTGCATGGCCCTGACCAGTTCCGGGGAGAGCACCACGAAACTGGCCCCCAGCACCATCTGCAGGATGAAGATGCCGACACTGGCGGTCAGAACCGGGGGGTATCTGAATATCTTCAGGGCGTCACGCCAGTTCCCCATGCGCTGCTGCAGATTGCGGGGAATGGGGGGAATCACTTTCCACAGCGGCAACAGTGCGAGGACGCCGAGTGCGGCGGCCACCAGAAATACCCCAGTCAGCCCGGAGAGACCGTAAAAGACGGGTCCCATCGCCATCCCCAGAACATAGGCGATGGCGATGCTGCCGCCGATGGCGGCCATGGCCTTGGTGCGATGCTGTTCACCGGTGAGGTCACCTGCGGTGGCCAGGAGCACCGAGGAGACGGCGCCGGCACCCTGCAGCAGACGGGCGAGGATGATGCCCCAGATGTTGTGGGTGACCGCCCCCAGCAGGGAGCCCAGGACGAAGATCAGCAGACCAAAGACCAGTACCCGCTTGCGCCCGAAACGGTCGGAGGCGACCCCGAAGGGAAACTGCAGGGCGGCTTGGGCCAGTCCGTAGATACCAATGGCAAGGCCCAACAGCACAGGGGTGCTGTCACGAAGCTGGTCGTTGTCCAGGGCCAGTACCGGCATGAGCATGAACAGGCCGAGCATGCGCGCGACATAGATGAAGCTCAGTCCCGCCACCGCCCGCTTTTCGAACGGGCTCATGGGCGGACCTTTGGCGGAGCGGCGGCGGGACGCGGTCCTCGCGGCCTCAGAAGAAGCCATAGCCCATCACCAGCTTGCCCAGGATCAGGGCGGTAAAGAGCAAAAAAAGGTAGGAGATGGAGTAGGCGAACATCCGCCGCGCGTAGCGGTTCATCTCCGGGCCTTCGGGCAGGCCTTTGAGACGCAGGGCCATGCCCACGAACCATGCGCCGGAGAGCCAGGCGATGGCACCATATAACCAGTCGCCGGTGAGCAGCGCTGGCACCATGCTGACGATCCAGGTGAGAATGGCGTAGTTCAGCACTTCCCGGCGGGTGCGGTCGACGCCATGGGTCACCGGCAGCATGGGAATGCAGGCCTTGGCGTAGTCTTCCCGGCAACAGATGGCCAGGGGCCAGAAGTGCGCCGGGGTCCAGACGAATACCAGCAGGACCAGAACCAAAGGCAGCGCGGCGAGACTGCCGGTGATGGCGGTCCAGCCGATCAGCGGCGGCAGGGCACCGGCAAGGCCGCCCCAGACGATGTTCCAGGGGGTGCTGGGTTTGAGGTAGAGGGTGTAGACGACGCCGTAGCCGACGGTGCCCACCAGGGTCAGTACCAGGGTCAGAGGGTTGGTGCCCCAGGCAAGTACGGCAATGGCGGCACCCATCAATGTGATGGCATAGGCAATGGCACCACCACGGCTGATGCGGCCTTCGGCCAGCGGCCGGTGGAGGGTGCGTCGCATGTGCTGGTCGAGGGCGGGTTCGACAATCTGGTTGAGTACCCCCCCTGCCCCACCGGCCAGCGCGATGCCCGCCAGACCAGCCAGCGCCGACTCCCAGTGCAACTGGACGTCGGGAGCGAGGATCTCGCCCACCGCGGCGGTAAATACCAGCAGCGAAACCACCCGCGCCTTGGCCAGAACCCAGAGGTCGCGAAGAAAAGACGGTCGTGCCCGCGAACCGGAAAGATCGCCAATGCCGTCGCTGTGTAATCCTTCTTTTAACATGACGCTAGGACCTCCGGATTTCGTGCGGTCAGTGCATCATGCCAGGCATGATCATCGTGCGCAGATACAATTGCGAGAACATCCACCAGGTCAGCCCGATGGTAATCAGAAAAAGCGGCATGAACAGCACCAGCGCCACGGTATTCCAGATGTTGTGTTCGGAAACATCGATATGCAGCAGGAAGTAGATCTGCGCGATAATCGCTATGCCCGCGCAGACCGAGATGACCATCAGCAAACCGAATGGCGGCACGGCACGCGATGCCACCAAAAAGGTAGCGACGAACATCAGGATGCTGGAAATCGCGAACCCTGAAAAATATCCCCGGGAAGTGGACATCTGTACTTCCGGATGCAATGTCGGATCATCGTGACCGTGACTCATGACATATATCCCCATAAATAAACGAACACAAACACAAACACCCAAATAATCGCCTGCAAATGCCAAAACATACGCAGTGTCAACAACCGGCCCACCACCTCAGTGGTAAAGCCCTTGGTCAACACCTGGGCCATCATCACCAGAATCCAGATCAACCCAAAGAAAATATGGGCGGCATGTACCTGGGTCAGGATAATAAACGCAGACATACCGCCACTGGTTGCAACCGTGATACCCAATGACGCCAGATGCGTCATGTCA
>JAKAFG010000218.1 GCA_021818125.1 Pseudomonadota bacterium
CGCCACTCGCGGCTACCCCACCCTCACGGTGGCCATACAGCAGTTGCAAAGCAGTCTGTCCGCCTACGCGCAGACCACGGGTGACAGCGTGGCCGAGGCGGCGAGCAAAGCCGCCGTCGAAGAAAAATTTCAGGCTGTACATCTGGCGATGACAACCCTCCTCATCCGCCAGGGCGCGGCGGCGGCGGCGGCACGAACCCGTGCCGTGCAGATCCTCTATGCACTGGTCTTCATCACCGCTTTACTCAGCATACTCATCCCCTGGCGGGTAGCCAGCGCCCTGACCCGGCCCCTCAAGGCTTTTCGCCGTGCTGTCGAGGATATTGGCGCGGGCAAACTGACGAATGTCGCTAGCGAAGGCCCCCAGGAGCTCCGCGATCTCGCCCGGAGCATCGAGAGCATGCAGACACGACTGCGGGAAGAGGAACGTTTGCGGCATGAATTTCTCAGCCAGGTGTCTCACGAACTGATCACTCCGCTGGCGTCGGCGCGCTCCGGCAGCGAGCTCCTGCTCAGTGAACGCATCGGTCCGCTCTTGCCACGACAGCGCGAAGTGCTCGAAATCATCGTCCGCCAGGTCAAGGAATTGTACGCCGCCATCCAGGAAATGCTGGATATGCACGCCCTGCAAGCGCGTTCCCTGGATTTCTCACCACAGGACATCGCTGTCGCCGACGTGCTGCTCGACCTGCAAAAACGCATGCAACCGCTGACCGATAAAAAAAATCAGATACTGGACTGTGTCGGGTCGGAGGAGCTCGGCGTCTACGCCGATCCCCAGAGACTGCGCCAGATCCTCACCAACCTGGTCAGCAACGCCCACAAGTACAGTCCGGCGGGCGGGCGGATCAAGGTTCGCGCAACGGCGCAGCAGGGGGGTACCCTTTTTAGCGTCAGCGACAATGGTCCCGGCATTCCCGATGCCTTGCTGGAACGGGTCTTTGAACGCTTCTATCAGGTGCCGGTCAGCAATCGCCTGCCCCGCGGTACGGGTCTGGGGCTTGCCATCACCCGCGAACTCGTGGGCGCCCAGGGCGGCTGGATCCGCATGCACAACCGCCCTGGAGGCGGTCTCTGCGCCGAGATCTGGCTGCCCGCTGCGCGCAACGTCGGAGCCATTTGATGCGCTGGATCGCTCACTTCTTTCCGACCCTCGCCACGCTCGGCCTCGCCGCAACGCTGAGTGCCTGCGCACAGCTCACGCCACAGCCAGCCCTACCGCCTCCCCTGCCCAGTGCAACACGCAGCATACTGCTCAGTGATCTCGCCCACTGTGGCTTGCCCACATCCGCCGCCTGCGCGCGCATCCATGTGGCGTTAGCCAATGGTTACCTGAGTGGCGGGCCGCTGAATAGCACGGCTTTGGGAAATGCGGCGAGGGAGTTGGGGCTCGCGGCCCAGAATAACGAAGTGGCTGCCGAGACCTTCCCTCTGCGTCGCGTCGTCCACGCCCTGCAAGAGCACACCGCCACCAAGGACGCATGTGTAGCCGAACTCAGACTGGCTCAGGCACGATCCGCGACCGCACAAGCACAATCCGCTGCCGCACAAGCGCGCCTGAATCGCCTGGAAAGTCTCCTCCACGACCACGCCGAAAAATCTCTTGACCACCACGTTCCCAAGCAGCCCTAAAATGCCCAAGCCCATCCCCACTATACTCACCGTTGACGACGATCCCGACTTTCTGCGCCTGCTCGGCCTCTGGCTGGAAAGTGAGGGATACCACGTCCTGGCCAGCAGTGATCCCGTACAAGGCATGCAGATTTTGCACACGGACAAGCCCGATCTGGTCATCACCGATCTGCGCATGCCGGGCATGGATGGGATGGCCGTGCTAGAGGCTGTGCAAGCGCTTGACCCTGATCTCCCCGTCATTCTGCTCACCGCCCATGGCAGCATCCCCAATGCGGTGGCGGCCATGCGTGCACAAGCGTTCGGATATCTCAGCAAGCCCTTCAGTAATGAAGAGTTGCAGGAGTTGACCAAGGCCGCGCTCGCGCAGCGCCATGCCGGGCAGGAAACCCGTAAGCTGCGGGCTGCATTGCGCGAACAAGCCGGACAAAGCATCCTCCACCGCAGTCCCGTCATGGCCGCGCTGGTGGATGAGCTGGCGCGTATTGCCAGCTCGAAGGCCAGCGTTTTCCTTTCCGGGGAAAGTGGCTCCGGCAAGGAACGTGTCGCCCGCGCCATCCACGACGCCAGCCCGCGCAGTGACGGTCCATTCGTTGCGGTCAATTGCGGTGCCATTCCCGCCGAACTGGCGGAGAGTGAACTCTTCGGTCATGTCAAAGGCGCCTTCACCGGCGCTACTCAAGACCATGCCGGATTAATCCGCAGCGCCAGCGGCGGCACCCTCTTCCTCGATGAAATTGCCGACCTGCCTCTCACCCTGCAGGTCAAGTTGCTCCGCGTCCTTCAGGAAGGCACTCTGCGCCCCGTCGGCGCGAAAACAGAGACGACTGTCGACCTGCGGGTCATCAGCGCCACCCATCAGGATATTCACGCCCTTACCGCCGACGGTGCCTTCCGCGAGGACCTTTACTATCGCCTGCATGTCATCCCGCTGCGGGTCCCCAGTCTGAGTGAAAGAGCGGAAGATATCCTGCTGCTGGCCCAGTATTTTCTGGATCGGGAGAGTCAGCGCATGAACCGGGATATTCTAGGCTTCAGTCCCGAAGCTCTCGACAAATTGATGCAACGATCCTGGCCCGGCAACGTCCGGGAACTGGAGAATGCCGTCACCTTTGCCGCGGCAGTTACCGAAAAAGGCTGGGTCGCTGCCGATGCCATCCCCGACACCGGTCGCCAGGGCGGCCAGAGTGCCTTCCCTCCCCTGCAGGATGCCAAGGCCGCCTTTGAGCGCACCTATCTGGAAAATCTGCTGCGCGCCACGGATGGCAACATCTCCCGTGCCGCGCGCATAGCCGGCCGACACCGGACTGATCTTTACAAACTGATGCGTAAACACAGTCTGGCTCCACAGCTTTTCAAGGGCCTGGAGGACCGGAATGAGGAATAGCGGTGGTGCAGGTGCTTTGCCCCCATCACCGATCTTGCTATGCTGAGCCTACTTTGACTCCGTCAACGGCCCGATGACACTACCCGTTCCGATCGCGCAGAAATCACTCTTCCAGCGTATCCACCTCCGCCGCTGGTTCGCTCAGGGGTTGCTCATCTCGCTGCCCATTGGGCTGACGGTTTACGTGGTGTTGTGGATAGGCGGCTGGCTGAACAACCTATTTGAGGCACCGATCAGGGCGCTTTTTGGCGTCGACATCCCCGGCCTGGGCTTGTTGCTGACCTTGATGATTATTCTTGGTGTCGGTTTCCTCGCCTCCCATGTCCTGACCGCCTGGATTTTTGAGAAGCTGAACGCCGTACTCGGACGCATTCCCGTACTGCACAGCCTCTACAGCACTATTCACGAAACGGTAGGCTTGCTTTTTGGCGGGACGGACCGTGGTTTCCGTAGTGCCGTACTGGTTCGCCAGGGCGGCGACATGGGTTATCTCATCGGCCTGGTTACGCGCGACACCCTCAGCGAACTGCCCCGCTTGCCCGAGGAATGTATCGCGGTGTTTATCCCCATGAGCTACGGTATCGGTGGCTTCACCTGCCTCGTGCCACGCGACAAAGTCGTCCCCCTGCCCGATCTCACCCCGCAACAGGCTCTGCGCTTCGCCATGGCGGGTGGGGTGG
>JAKAFG010000015.1 GCA_021818125.1 Pseudomonadota bacterium
GAGGGCAATGAGCGGATCGCGCAGTTCCGGTCGGAAAATCAGGGTCAGGGTGGTTTCTACCTCAGACTCCAGCCAGCCATGTCCTTTGTGCAAGGCCAAGGCTATCCCGAAAAAGGCGGGCGAAAACCAGAAGTAGGGCATGAGCGCGAGGTCAGAAAAACGCTCGCCGAAAGCAAACCACCAGCCCCAAAACCCCTGCCCTAATCCCGATCCGTCATTCCAGGGCATCTGAATCCCCGCGAGGATCCCCCCCATGACCACCACATCCTGGCCAAACTCAAAAATCATGCCGAACACCGCGAACACCATGCCCCATAACACGGCCACATGTAGTGCGTGCCGGGTTTGTTGCGGGGTGTATTCCTCTCCCTCACTGCGCCCGGCGATGCGCAAACCGACCAACAGTCCGAGCGGTGCCAGCGCGTCCATAAGCCAGCCTGGGAAAGGAATGGCGGTGAAAAGTATAGCCCCTGTGGCGAAGACGAGCCAAGGCTTGGGGCGCGCAGTCACCAACTCGGCACCTCCTTCCACCCAGGTCACCATTCGATCCAACCATTTCCAAGCCAAGGCGCTGCTCCCGGACTGAGGGCAAACGATCTGCGCACCACTTTCGTGCCAGATCGAGACAATCCTTGGTCATTTTAGCCAAGAACATGCGCCATTACAAAAACCGGCTCGCCCAGGCAGTCGCGACGCTATCTTGTGGCCAGCGGCTGGCGCGATTAGACTCTTTGGGCTTTCCTTACAAAATTAAAGTGCGCAATGCCAGCAGAAATACCCGCTGATTCCGTAGGACTGGTAATCCCGCAGACCGTGACCTTTTCGGCACCTCTGGAACTGGAGTGTGGCCGCGACCTGCCCGGCTACACCCTCACCTATGAGACCTACGGCACCCTCAATACACAGCGGAGTAATGCCATCCTGCTCTGCCACGCTCTTTCCGGCGACCACCATGCGGCCGGTTACCACGGTATGGACGATCGCAAGCCGGGCTGGTGGGAGCACCTGCTGGGGCCCGGTAAAGCCATGGATACCGAGCGCTTTTTCTTCATCTGCGCCAATTTCATCGGCTCCTGCAAAGGCTCGACGGGTCCGGCCAGCATCAATCCGGAGACCGGCACGCCCTGGGGACTGGATTTCCCCATGGTCACCGTGCGCGACTGGGTGAGGACCCAGGCAGAACTCGCCGACCATCTGGGTATTGCGCAGTGGGCGGCTGTCGTCGGCGGCAGCCTGGGGGGAATGCAGGTCATGCAGTGGACGATGGATTACCCGGAACGCTTGCGTCATGCGGTCGTTATCGCCGCGGCATCCAAGCTCACCGCGCAGAACATTGCCTTCAACGAAGTCTGCCGCCAGGCCATCATGACCGACCCGGACTTTCATGGCGGACGCTACTATGCCCACGCCACCAAGCCCCGGCGCGGGCTGTCACTGGCGCGCATGATCGGACATATCACCTATCTTTCCGACAATGCCATGCGCACCAAGTTCGGCCGCGACACCCGTGGCGGCAAGGCTTTTTCCTTCGGCTTCGACGTGGATTTCGAGGTAGAGAGTTACCTGCGTTATCAGGGCTCCAGTTTTGTTGAGCACTTCGATGCCAACAGTTATCTCTATATCACCAAGGCGTTGGACTACTTTGATCCGGCCAACGCTTTTGGCGGGAACCTGGCCGAAGCGTTCGCCTCAACACAGGCAGCCTTTCTGGTGATCTCCTTCAGTTCAGACTGGCGCTTCTCGCCGGAGCGCTCGCGTGAAATCGTGCAAGCACTGTACACCTGCAATCGGGATGTCAGTTATGCCGAGATTGAGGCGGAGCACGGCCACGATTCTTTCCTGATGCCCATTCCACAATATGTGGCCGTGCTCCGCGCCTATCTCGGGCGCGTTGCTGAAGAGGTGGGAGCATGACTCTGCGTAAGGATCTGGCGATCATTGCCGACTGGATTACGCCGCAAAGCCGCATCCTCGACCTGGGTTGCGGGGAGGGCGAACTGCTGGCCTACCTGCGCGCTGAAAAAGGCGTGCAAGGTTATGGCGTGGAAATTGAGGAGGCGCGGGTGGTGGCGGCCATACGCCGCGGCATACCGGTGATTCAACAAGACCTCGATCAGGGTTTGCGTAATTTTGCCGATCACAGCGTCGATACGGTAGTCCTTTCCCTGACCCTACAAGCCTCAACCTATCCGCGTGAACTGCTGTTGGAGATGCTGCGGGTCGGACGCGAGGTCATCGTCACCTTTCCCAACATGGGGCACTGGCATGCGCGCTGGCAACTGGGTATCCGTGGCCGCATGCCCATGACAGACGTTTTACCCCATACGTGGTACGATACGCCCAATATCCATCTGTGTACGATCCGTGATTTCGAGTCGCTGTGCCATGATAACGGGATTGCAATCCATCAGCGGGTCGTACTGAACGAGCGGCGTCGCGAAACCTGGCGCAATCGCCTGTTGCCCAATCTTTTTGGCGAGGTGGCCCTCTATCGTTGCGCCCTGATGGCGCGCTGACCCGCTGCAGGAGAACGCCATGTCACTGGAACTCATCAGTTTTCCTCTCTGCCCTTATGTGCAGCGCTCGGTCATCACCCTGCTCCACAAGCAGGTGGGCTTCACCCTCACCCACATTGATCTGGCGCACAAACCTGAATGGTTTCTGGCGCTGTCGCCCATGGGCAAAGTGCCCTGCCTGAAAATTGATGAACACACGGCGCTCTTTGAATCGCAGGTCATCAATGAATATCTGGACGAAACCATCGCCCCCGTGCTGCACCCCGCCGACCCCCTGGAACGGGCACAACACCGCGCCTGGATCGCCTTCGGCAGCGAAATACTGAGCGACCAGTTCCAGATGATGATCGCCCAGGGGGAAGAGCGTTTCGCCGCCTCTAGTCGCCAGCTTTTTGACAAACTGGAACGGCTGGACAAAATCATGGGGAACGGCACATTCTTTGCCGGTGAGAACTTCAGTCTGGTGGACGCTGCACTGGCGCCACTGTTCATGCGCATGGAAATCCTCCATGCCCTGCGCCCATTGCCGCGCTGGGAATCCTTGGGCAAACTGCGACGCTGGACGGCATTGCTCATGGAATTGCCAGAAGTCGCTGGCTCGGTGACTGCAGACTTTCCAGATCGTTTACGCAACTATATTAGTGAGAAGGGCAGTCTGTTTTTGCGTTCTGCCTGAAGCATTGCAGCATCATAAATTCGCCCAAAGTGAAGGAGTTGACCGTATGAGCGAGCATCAAAAGAACGAGGAACAGAGCCAGGCTCTGGTGCCGACCACCCATTTCGGCTATCAGGAAGTGCCGGAAACGGAGAAGGAGCAACTCGTCAAAGGGGTTTTTAGCAGCGTCGCCAGCAAATATGACCTGATGAATGACCTGATGTCTCTCGGGGTGCATCGCTTGTGGAAACGCTTTACCGTCGATCTCGCCCGTCCCCGGCCAGGGCAGCGGGTGCTTGATCTGGCAGGCGGCACGGGTGATCTCGCGGCGGCGATTTACCCCAGGGTCAGGCCCAATGGCTCCATTGTCGTTTCCGACATTAACCCGGAAATGCTCGCAGTGGGCGAAAACCGCCTGGCCGACAAGGGCATCATCGCCGGAGTAGAATTTGTGGAGGCCAACGCCGAGGAACTCCCCTTTCCCGACCGCGAGTTCGATCTCGTCACCCTTGCCTTCGGTATTCGTAATATGACTCATCCGGAACGGGCCTTGAGTGAAATTCACCGGGTACTGAAGACCGGCGGCCGGGTACTGATCCTCGAGTTCTCTCACCCGCGCTGGCCGGGATTGCAGAGCATTTACGACCTCTACTCTTTCAATCTGCTGCCGCGCATCGGTGAACTCATCGCCAAAGACCGGGAAAGCTACCAATATCTGGTGGAGTCTATCCGCCGCTTCCCCGACCAGGAAACTTTCAAGATGATGATGGAAGATGCCGGGCTGGCCCGAGTGGAAGTGTTCAATCTGTCTGGTGGCATCGTCGCTCTGCATCGCGGATTCCGGATGGATTGATGAACGCTTTTCATTACCATACCTAAAAATTCCCTCTTGAGCCTGCTGGCTCAGCAGGGCATCATGGCGACAATTTTCGCAGAGGAGTAATGCCCATGACATCGGTCCATAGTCTCGGTTTTCCCCGTATCGGCCACAAGCGTGAGCTGAAAAAGGCGCTGGAAAGCTTCTGGTCCAAGGAGATTGACGAGAAGGAATTGCAGTCCCGCGCTGCCCAGTTGCGCGATCGCCACTGGCGGATTCAGCAGACGTGTGGCATGGATCTGATGCCGGTAGGCGATTTCAGCCTCTACGACCACATGCTCGACATGAGTTGCACTCTGGGCGCTATTCCGCCGCGTTACGGCTTCTCCGGTGACCAGGTGGACCTCGCCACCTTCTTCGCCATGGCGCGCGGCTCCAGCACCCAGCCCGCCATGGAAATGACCAAATGGTTTGACGCCAATTATCACTTCATCGTCCCTGAATTCCATGAGGGTATGGATTTTCACCTTGCCAGCGACCGCATTTTTGCCCAGGTGAAAGAGGCGCAGGCACTGGGCCTGAAGGCCAAGCCCGTCCTGGTCGGCCCCATCACCTATTTGTGGTTGGGCAAGGAGAAAGACCTTAAGGCCGAAGCACACCATGAGGCACAGCATCATCATGATGACAGCGCCTGTCACGGCCATGGCGCTCCCATCGGTAATGCCTGTTTTGACCGCCTGACCCTGCTGCCCAAGGTGCTGCCGGTATATGCCGAGATTCTCGCCCGCCTGACGGAAATGGGTGTGGAATGGGTGCAGATGGATGAACCTGTCCTCGCGCTCGACCTGCCCCAGGAATGGATCAAGGCACTGGATACGGCCTACCAGACCCTGAGCAAGGGCAAAGCGCCCAAGGTGCTGCTGGCGACCTATTTTGATTCCGTTGCCGACCATGCCAAACAACTCAAAGTCCTGCCCGTCGCTGGCTTGCATCTTGATCTGCGCCGTGCGCCGCAGCAGTTGAACAGCTTCCTCACCGACTACCCCGCCGACAAGGTGCTCTCCCTCGGTGTCGTCGATGGTCGTAACGTCTGGCGCGCTGACCTCGATGCCGCACTGGAACTCCTGCAGCCTGCCCACCAGCAACTCGGCGATCGTCTCTGGGTCGCACCGTCCTGCAGCCTGCTGCATACGCCCGTAGATCTGGATCAGGAGACGGAGCTGGACGCTGAACTGAAGTCCTGGCTCGCCTTCTCCGTGCAGAAACTGGACGAAGTCGCCGTCATCGGCCGCGCCCTGGACAAGGGCGCGGAGTCCGTGGCCCAGGAACTGGCTGCCGCCCGCGCCGCCGTCGCGTCCCGCCGCAGTTCGCCACGCATTCACAACCCTGCCGTCGCCCAGCGCCTCGAAGGCTTGGGCAAGGATGACGGCCAGCGCAACAGTCCCTTCCCGGCGCGGGAAGCGGCACAGCGGGCGCGCTTCAAACTGCCCGCCTTCCCGACCACCAGTATTGGCAGCTTCCCGCAGACCCCGGAAATCCGTAAGGCCCGCTTGCAGAATCGCAAAGGCGAACTGAGCAATGCCGATTACCAGAAGGCGATGGAAGCTGAAATCGCTCTGGTGGTGAAGGAGCAGGAGCGTCTCGGTATTGATGTGCCCGTGCACGGCGAGCCCGAGCGCAATGACATGGTAGAGTACTTCGGCGAGCAGTTGTCCGGATTTGCTTTTACCCGCCATGGTTGGGTGCAGAGCTACGGCTCGCGCTACGTCAAGCCGCCGTTGATTTTCGGTGATGTTTCCCGCCCCACGCCGATGACCGTAGCCTGGAGTAAGTACGCCCAATCCCTGACCCAGCGGCCGATGAAGGGCATGCTCACCGGCCCGGTGACCATCCTGCAATGGTCTTTCGTCCGTGATGACCAGCCCCGCGAACGTACTGCGTTGCAGATCGCTCTGGCCATCCGCGATGAGGTCAAGGACCTGATTGATGCTGGCATCGGTATCATTCAGATCGACGAGCCAGCCTACCGTGAAGGTCTGCCCCTCAAGCGCAAGGATTGGGATCAGTATCTCAACTGGGCGTCGCGCGCCTTCCGCATTTCGGCGCAAATCGCCCCCGATGACGTGCAGATCCACACGCACATGTGCTACTCGGAGTTCAACGATATTCTGCCCGCCATTGCGGCCATGGATGCCGACGTGATCACCATTGAGACCTCACGCTCACAGATGGAATTGCTGGACGCTTTCGCAACCTTCAACTACCCCAACGAAATCGGACCGGGCGTCTATGACATCCACTCCCCGCGCGTACCTAGCGTCGAAGAGATGGTGGGCCTGATGGAAAAGGCGGTGAAAGTGGTCCCCGCCGAGCGCCTGTGGATCAACCCCGACTGCGGTCTGAAAACCCGCAAGTGGGCGGAGGTCACCCCGGCGCTGGAGAACATGGTCGAGGCGGCTCGTCAGATTCGTGCCCGTCACGGTTAAAATGCGCCATAAGCAGCACGAAGAAGCCCCCTTTTTGGGGGCTTTTTTGTGACCATTTTCCAACATTATCAAATAGCTTGATAGTTGTTGAAACTTATTGATAAAGTCCAAGTTAAAATCGCGCTTTCATCTGAATTCCAACCGATAGCAAGGGAGTGATAGCCATGAATAATGACGTGATCGACGCCATGATCGACGGCTTCAAGGATTTCCGCCACACCTATTATGAGGAACGGCCAGACTTTTTCGATACCCTGGTGGAGAAAGGGCAAAGCCCAAAAGTCATGCTGATAGGCTGTTCCGATTCCCGGGTCACGCCGACGTCACTCTACGGCAGTGAGCCCGGAGACATTTTTGTGGTGCGCAACGTCGCGAATCTCGTTCCTCCGGCGGAGCAAGACGGCCATCTTCATGGCACCAGCGCGGCGGTGGATTTTGCGGTCAGTCACCTGGAGGTGGAGCACATCATTATCAACGGCCACTCTCATTGCGGTGGCATGAAAGCGCTATTGAACGGCACCGAAGGCAAGTATGTCGGTCCTTGGGTGGAAATCGCCAAGGACGCCCGTTCTGACGTGATGCGGGAATATGCTGATGCCAGCCCCGAAGAACAGGCGCGCGCCCTCGAAAAGGCCAGCATTCTGGTTTCTCTGGAGAATCTACTGACCTTTGATAGCGTGCGTCGCCGCGTGGTGCGGGGTGAACTGCAGTTGCATGGCTGGTACTTTGACATGGAAGAAGGGGCCCTCCTCGCCTACAACGTGGGGAAACAGAAGTTCGATCGACTCGCCTGAGGACACCGCATGGAAAACAGTGTTAATCTTTCGCCATTCAAAAACCTGCGCGCCGATGTGCCCGCTGCCGTGGTCGTGGCCCTGGTGGCGATGCCGCTGTGCCTCGGCGTAGCTTTGGCATCAGGGACACCGCTGATCGCCGGACTTATCGCCGGCATCATGGGCGGCGTGCTGGTCCCCTTGTTCAGCCGTTCGCAACTGGCCGTCAGCGGTCCGACGCCGGCCATCGTCGCCACGGTACTGGTGGCGATGCAGACGCTGCCAAGTTTCTCCGCTTTTCTGCTGGCGGTGGTCATCGCCGGGGTCATCCAGATCGTTTTGGGTGTGATCCGTGCAGGCGTCGTCGCCTATTTTTTCCCCTCTGCCGTCATTCAGGGGATTCTTTCGGCTATCGGCATCATCCTCATCCTCAAACAATTTCCCTATGCCATCGGTTTTGATCTGGGCGAATTCGGCAGTCAGGACTTCATTAGTGCGCATGGTGAGAACACCTTCACCGCTGTTATCGCTGCCCTGGCACACCTGGAATGGGGCGCCCTGCTGGTCAGCGTACTTGCCCTGTCCATCCTGATCACCTGGGACAAAGTAGCGCTATTGCGTAAACAAACCTGGCTATCCGGGCCACTCATGGCGGTAATTTTTGGCACCTTACTCAACACACTGCTCCTCCACGCCGTTCCGAGCCTGGCGGTCAGCGGCCCCAACCTGGTCAGCTTGCCGATCGTTCGCTCTTTCGCGGATTTGCGGGGTATGCTGCAAACGCCGGACTGGGGGATGATCGGATCGAAAACCGTCTGGGTGACGGCCATCGCCCTCACTTTCATTGCGAGCCTCGAAAGCCTGCTTTCCGTTGAGGCAGCCGACAAACTCGATGCCTTCAAACGGCGCACGCCGCTGGACCGCGAGTTGCTGAGTCAGGGTATCGCCAATATCGCCAGCGGCCTCATCGGCGGCCTTCCGGTGGCGGCGGTTATCGTGCGCAGTACCGCCAATGTGGCGGCAGGGGCCCGCACTAAGGCGAGTGCCTTTCTGCATGGCCTATTCCTGCTACTCGCCGTACTGTTTCTGGCGACGCTGATGAACCAGATTCCGCTGGCTGCCTTAGCATCCATCCTGATTTTCGTCGGCTTCAAGCTGGCCCATCCAAGCATATTCAACCGAATGTTTCGGCTCGATAAATCGCAGTATCTACCGTTCATAATCACCATTGTCGCGATTCTGTTTACCAGTCTCATCATAGGGGTAGTCGTCGGCCTGCTGACAGGGGTGTTCTTTGTACTCAAGGCCAATTACCACAGCGCCATAGAGATTGGACGGGAGGGTTCCGCTTACAAAATTGCGCTGAATCGGGAGGTGACATTTGTTAACAAGGCACGGCTCTCCCATATCCTGGAGCGGCTGCCCAAGGGTGCAGAGATCATACTGGATGGCGAACATGTGGGTTTCATCGACCACGACGTCCTCGAAGTGATTAGAGACTTTGAACGCTCCGCACCCTTGCGCGGCATCCGACTGCGCGAACAAGGCTTCGATACGCCGGTGTTGAGGGCTCCTGTCTGACACCAATAAACGCTGGAACAGGCAGTCGGGGCTCTTGATGCGTCCTGTTTCTTGTTGGTCCGACAACCTGCCCAAACCCCAAATGCCCAACAGCTAAATACGCTTGACGTTAACACCTTAATAACGGTATCTTAGCGAGCTTTTCCGGGCAGTATCGGCGAAACCCTTGTTGGAGGTTTGTGATGTACGCGGTCATTGAGAATGGTGGCAAGCAGTATCGGGTGGCAGTGGGCGACAAGCTCCGGCTCGAAAGAATGGAAGTAGAGCCCGGTGCCGAACTCGCACTGGACCGTGTCCTCATGGTCGGCGTCGGCAGTGATGTCCAGGTAGGCCGGCCTCTGGTGGAGGGTGCCGCGGTGAAAGCCACCGTACTCAGCCAGGGTCGTGCCAAAAAGGTACATATTTTCAAGATGCGCCGGCGCAAGCATTACCGCAAGCAGCAGGGCCATCGCCAGTATTTTACCGAAGTCCGCATCACCGGCATTGAAGCCTAAGGAGCACAATCATGGCACATAAGAAGGCTGGAGGTTCCTCCCGTAACGGCCGCGATTCCGAATCCAAGCGTCTGGGCGTCAAGCGCTACGCCGGACAGGAAGTCATCAGCGGCAACATCATTATTCGTCAGCGTGGCACCCAGTTTTATCCGGGCGCCAACGTCGGCATCGGCAAAGACCATACGCTTTTTGCCACCGCCGAGGGTGTCGTGAAGTTCGAGCGCAAGGGTCCGCGCCAGGTGCGCACCGTCAGCGTTGTTTCAGCGGCCTAAGCAGGCCTCTGCTCAGAGGGACCCCGCCCCGTTTTTGCGGGAGCGGGGTTTTTTATGAAGTTTATTGACGAAGTCCGCATTCATGTGGCCTCCGGTAACGGCGGCCATGGATCGGTGAGTTTTCGCCGCGAGAAGTTTATTCCTTTCGGCGGCCCCGATGGCGGCGATGGCGGGCGCGGCGGCAGTGTTTATCTGGTTGCTCAGGCCAGCCTCAACACCCTCATCGACTTCCGCTACCAGCGCCGCTATCGTGCCGAAAATGGTCACGGCGGCGCCGGGCGCCAGATGACGGGCCGCGCTGGCCACGACCTGGAGATCAAAGTCCCGGTCGGCACCCTGGTGTATGACGACGACACCCGCGAATTGCTCGGTGACCTACGTACCGAAGGCGAACGGCTATTGGTCGCCCAGAGTGGCCGCGGCGGGCATGGTAACCTCTTCTACAAGTCGAGCGTCAATCGTGCACCCCGCCAGTTTGAGAAAGGGGCTCCCGGTGAAGAGCGCAATTTACGTCTGGAGCTGCGCGTGCTCGCCGATGTCGGCCTGCTGGGCCTGCCCAATGCAGGCAAAAGCACCCTTATCCGCGCTGTCAGTGCCGCCCGCCCCAAAGTGGCAGACTATCCCTTCACTACCCTCTATCCCAATCTCGGCGTCGTCCGCGTCGCCACCCACGAATCTTTTGTACTCGCCGATATTCCCGGCCTTATTCCGGGCGCTTCCGAAGGCGCCGGGCTAGGCACCCGCTTTCTCAAACACCTTAGCCGTACCCGCCTGCTCCTCCATTTGGTGGACATAGCCCCCGTCGACGAGAGCGATCCGGCAGCCAATATCCGTGCGCTGGAAGCGGAGTTGGCCGCCTATAGTCCGGCCTTGGCAGCGCGTCCCCGCTGGCTGGTGGTCAACAAGTCAGACCTCTTCCCGAGCGAAGAAGCCGAATTGCGCTTCCAGCAGATTCGCGCGGCATTGCAATGGGAAGGGCCCGCCTTCCTGGTCTCGGCCGCCAGCGGTGCCGGATGTGAGGCATTGGTGCATGCCATCTGGCAGGCCCTTCCCGACCTGCCCCCCGCCCCCGATCCCAAGCAGACCGAGGACTGGGGCGACGAAAGCGACGAAGACGAGGTTTTGGAGGACTGGGAAGGGGACGATCTTGACGCTGAATGGGAGGAGGACGAGGCGTGAGCCGCGACCTGAAAACCGCACAGCGCTGGATCATCAAAATCGGTAGCAGCCTGCTCACCAATAACGGCCAGGGGTTGGATCTCGCCGCCATTGAAGCCTGGGTCACAGAGATATTGGTACTCCGCCGTCATGGCATCGAGATAGTCCTCGTCTCCTCCGGCGCGGTTGCCGCCGGTATGGAGCGCCTCGGCTGGCAGACCCGACCTACGGCCCTGCACCAACTGCAAGCGGCTGCCAGCGTCGGCCAGGCAGCACTCATCCAGGTCTATGAAGATTTCTTGCGCCGCGGTGGTGTGCATGGCAGCCAGGTCCTGCTTACTCATGAAGATTTGCGCGATCGCCAGCGCTATCTCAATGCCCGCGCCACGCTGCGCATGCTGCTGGAGATGGGCGTAGTTCCCATCATCAATGAAAACGACGCGATTGCCAGTGCCGAAATCCGCTTTGGCGATAATGATACGCTGGCAGCCATGGTCGCCAATTTGCTGGAGGCCGACCTGCTGGTAATTCTCACGGATCAGGCGGGACTTTATGATAGAGACCCGCGCCACGATTCCCATGCTCGCCTGCTCACAGAAGTGCAAGCGGGAGACCCCGAACTGCTGCGGATGGCGGGTGGGGCTGGGACAGCGCTAGGGAGCGGCGGCATGATCACCAAGGTACGGGCGGCGAGCCGCGCTGCCCAGTCGGGTGCCGCCACCCTCATCGCCCCCGGCGGTGCCGAAGACGTACTGCTGCGCATCTGGGCCGGGGAGGAGATAGGGACGTATTTTCATCCGAGCGTCGCCAAACTGGCGGCCCGCAAGCGCTGGCTGGCGGGGCAATTGCGCCCGACCGGCACCCTGCATCTGGACGCTGGCGCCGCACGGGTGCTCCGGGAAAAGGGCAGTAGTTTGCTCCCGGTCGGGATCACTGCCGCCGAAGGCGACTTTCAACGTGGCGATCTGCTCTGCTGCGTCGATCCGGAAGGCCAAGAAGTGGCCCGTGGCCTGGTGAACTTCGCAAGGCATGACGTCCAGCTTCGCCTGGGTAAGAGCAGTAAAGCGCTGAGTACCCTGTTCGGCGATGTGGATGAGATTGAGATCATCCATAGGGATAACCTGGTACTCAGCAGCGACCGCAGCTAATCCGTGCTGTGCTGCCTGGGCAAGTCATCCCGCAGTGAACAAATCCCCGCATCCTGCATACCACGACAGGTGCCGTAGAGATAGAGGCTGTGATCGCTGATAAAAAAGCCCTGATTCGCGGCGATTTCCCGCTGTCGCGCTTCTAGCGCTTCATCGAAAAACTCCAGCACTTTGCCGCAGGCCGTGCAGACCATGTGATCGTGGTGCCCCGTTTCGTTGAGCTCAAAGATCGCCTTATCGCCCTCGAAGTGATGCCTGCGCACCAATCCGGCCATTTCAAACTGGGTAAGGACACGATATACCGTGGCCAACCCCACCTCTTCACCGGCCTCCAACAACTGCCGATAAATTTCTTCAGCCGCCAGATGGCGGGTGTCGCTGTCCTCGAAGAGGCGGAGTATCTTCAGTCTGGGCAGGGTCGCCTTGAGGCCAGCCCGCTTCAATTCATCGCTGTTTATTCGTTCGTCGTTCATTCGCTCGTAGCAATGGCCATGCGTAATGGTTTAGGATAGTTGCACCTGACGCCTAAGACAAGGACTATGAGAAGCTTCCGCCTAATTACCCTGCTTACTTTCTGTGCCCTGTTGCTCGGCGCCTGTAGTATTTATCGCGTCGATGTACAGCAAGGCAACGCCATCACCGCCAAAGAACTGGCCGAACTGCACCCCGGTATGGATGAACTGCAGGTACGCACTATTCTCGGCTCACCGCTCCTGCAGGATCCCTGGCATCCGCATCAGTGGGTTTACGCTTATAGCTTCAAGCCTGCCTATGGCACCACAGAGGTGCGCAAGGTTCTGGTGCTTTTTGATAAGGATGGGAAGCTGATCAGCGCACAAGGAGATGTACATAGCACAGTCCCACCAACGGCGGCCACCGCCTCTTAAGCCTAGCCGGACTGCGCCCCGCCGTCCGGCTTTTGCGCCCCTAACGCGCCCGGCTGACCATAAACAGCCCGCGCGCGCTGGGCAAAGCGTTGCACCATCGTTTCCGCCGCATGCTTGAATATCGGCTCCAGAAAGGCGCCCATCAATCGGGAAGCGAACTCGAAGCGCATGTCCAGCGTTACTTTGGTGCCTCTGGCGTCCGGCTCCAACTGCCAGAGCCCTTCCAGAAAACGGAAGGGACCATTCACCAGCCGCACCTCTGCCAGCTTGGGCCGCTGATAACGATTTTTCGTGGTGAAGGATTTGCCGAAAGCGCCGTGGGAGATGGTGATCTCGGCGACCACTTCTTCATCTTTCGATTGGATAATCCGGGTCCGTCCACACCAGGGTAAAAATTGCGGATAGGCACGAATATCCTCTACCAGGGCAAAAATTTGCGCAGCACTGTAGGGCAGTACGGCGGTTTTGCAAATATGATGCATGAAACCCTCTCAATAACGGCGCTGACCCAGTGCATGCGCCTGCACCCAACGATCCAGTTGCGCCCAAAACCATTCGATGATTCGTCGCCAACGGGGGCGCCTGCGCCAAGGCTCCGGGTCGATTTCCCGGGCTTGGTCGAACTCGCGTAAAAACAGGGTGCGCAGCAAAAGCGCGGCAAGCGGAGCGCGTAATTCCAAGTTGAGTTCATGATTAAACCACAAACTCAGAAAATCAAGATTAGCGGAGCCGATCGACGCCCAGGAACCATCCACCAGCAGATATTTCGCATGTAGAAAGGCGCCTTCATATTCGTAAACATGCACTCCCCTGCGCATCAGTTTTTGATAATACGCCTGAATCCCGAATCGCAAAAGTGGATGATCGGTGATCCGGCCAGCCAGCAGGAGCCGGACATCCACACCGCGCTGCACGGCACGGTAGATGGCGCGCAGGATAACGGGATCTGGATTAAAGTAGGGAGTGGCAATCCAGATGCTCTGACGTGCGGCATGAATGGCAGCGAGCAGACGGCGCCGCACGGCGAGGCTTCCCGGCGGCGCGCCCTCTAAAAACCGGCCGTGCCCCCACCACAGGGTATCGGGTTGAAAGAACGCCGCCGTACCCAATAACGGAAGCGGCTCCGGGCGGTGACGAAAAAAGATCTGGCGACCCTGTTCGGCTAACTTGCCGCGACAGGCAAAGAGCATCTCACGATAGGGCATGGTGCCTGGCGCGCCCGTGAGCCAGTCATCAGCGATCGCAAAACCGCCGACTGCGGCCCACTGGCCATCCACCACGACGACACGCCGATGGCTGCGTCGTAGCCTTTTTTCTAACCCTTTGAGTTGCAGGTGGTGATACCAGTGTAAATGAGCACCAGCGGCGCGCAACTCAGCCGCCCAGCCACTCGGGAAGCTGCGGCTGCCCAAGGCATCCAGGGTGATATAGACCTGGACTCCCGCCACCGCCTTATCACAGAGGATACGCAAGACACGCTCGGGCCAATCGCCTTCGGCAAAAATATAGTTCTCAAAGAGAATCTCGGCCCGCGCATCAAGCAGGCACAGTTCCAGCCATTCGATGATAGCCGACATCTCACTCAGCAGCACAGCTTCGGGAATGGGCTCCCAATGCCTTTGGCGATGCGACGCGAAACGTTTAGGCAACGGGTTCGACAAATCTTCAAGGTCCGTAGTGATACACGCTGATCACCTTCCACAGGAATACCGGCAAAGTCAATGCCACCTTTCTGCCCTGCCGTCTTTTCCCGTACAATACCCGACTGACCGGCACGGGAGTAGCAGGATGAGCAGCACCATCGCCCTCAATCGTGAGGCGAAACATGAATACTTTATCGAAGAGCGCTTTGAGGCTGGCATGGTCTTACAGGGCTGGGAGGTGAAATCGCTGCGCGCGGGTCGTCTTAACCTCAGAGACAGCTACATCGTCGTCAAAAACGCCGAGCTGTGGCTGCTCGGCGCGCACATCAGCCCGCTCCTCACCGCCAGTACCCATATAAACCCAGATCCGACACGCACCCGCAAGCTGCTGATGCATCGGGAACAGATCAATCGCATGATCGGCAGCGTTGAGCGCAAGGGTTTTACCATCGTTCCCCTGGCCATGTACTGGAAACAGGGCCGCGCCAAGGTAGAAATCGCGCTGGTGAAAGGCAAACAGGAGCACGACAAGCGCGCCACCACCAAAGAACGGGAGTGGCAGCGGGACAAGGCGCGCATAATGAAGGGCGGAGCGCGGGATGCCTGAACAGCGTCGGGGGACTTTTCTCTTTCAGTCGCTGATTCTTTTCCTTTTTGCCTTCTGGCTTTTGGCCTTTCATACCGGGGATGCCAGCCTCTGGGACATTGATGAGCCCAATAATGCCCAGGCCCTGAAAGAAATGATGGTGCACCACAATTTGGTGGTGCCCACTTTCGACGAAGCACTACGTCCCGACAAGCCTATCCTCAACTACTGGCTGATGTGGACCGGGGTGCGCCTGCTGGGGATGAACAGTTGGGGCCTGCGCATTGGATCAGTAGCTATGGGTGCATTATTGGTACTCTATCTGGCCCTGGCCTTACGTCGCCTCTATGGGGAGCAGACGGCCTTGCTGGCGGGATTACTGGCCGCCACATCCCTGCATAGTCAGATTATCTTCCGGGCCGCTGTACCTGACCCTCTGCTGATTCTTTTCGTTGCGATCGCCCTGATTTCCTATCTGCGTGGTTATCTCTACCCGGAGGAAGGGCGCCGCGGTGTTCTGATCGCCTATGGTGCGATGGGGTTGGCGACCCTGGCTAAAGGCCCTATCGGCTTCCTCCTGCCCGGGCTTATCATTGTGATCTTTCTGCTGCTGCGCCGCGACTTGACAAGCCTCTGGCGCCGAGGACAACTGGTTTTAGGAATTCCTCTCTTCCTCGTCATCACCTTACCCTGGTACCTGGCTGTGGGCATGGAGACCCACTGGGCTTGGGACCAGTTGTTCTTTGATCAGCAGAATGTTGATCGCTACACCGCCGCGATGCAAGGGCATCGCGGCCCTATTTATTACTATCTTTTCACCATCGCACTAGCGCTGCTGCCCTGGACGATTTTTCTGCCACAGACCTTCGCGGAACTCTGGCAAAGACGGGCCGTACTACTGCAAAAAGCGCCCGCCGATGCATTCATGCT
The DNA here is from genome assembly GCA_021818125.1 of Pseudomonadota bacterium. GTDB lineage: Bacteria > Pseudomonadota > Gammaproteobacteria > Acidithiobacillales > Acidithiobacillaceae > Acidithiobacillus. Next base: position 15,947 of record JAKAFG010000015.1, read on the forward strand.
GGTCTGGGCGATTGCCTGGGTCGCTTTTTTCAGCCTCGGCGCCACCAAACTCCCCAACTACGTCTGGGAGGCCTATCCCGCCCTCTTTGTCCTCATCGCAGCGCGCCTTTATGCAGCGTTCAATGAGGCGCAGCCCATCAGTCGCCGTGGTGTCATTCTCTCCCTCGCGGCACTGTTGCTGATAGGTGTCGCCCTGGCGGTATTGGGCGCATGGTTGGTACCGGAGCAAATCCCGCCCCTGGGTGATGTGGCTTATCTGGGCGTCCCCTATATCGCTGCGGCGTTGCTGGCCCTACTCTTCGCCTGGCGCGGCCTGCTGCTACCGGTTATCAGCAGTTTGGGAGCAGGCGCAGTAGCACTTACCGCTTGTTTGATGCTCCTGGCGATGCCCGCCTTGAACACCCTAAAGCCCTCCGTGACCATGGGTTGCATAATCCGTGCCAGCGAGGGCACACAACCCTATGCCATCGCCACCTGGCGATGGTTCGAACCCAGTTTTCTGTTCTACGGCGGGCGCGGCGCCATGCGGGTACATCAGATGAAAAACCTGCAAGAACTCTCTCGCGTCGTGGCCGATGGTCAAGGTACGGCCTATCTCGCCCTCCCCGCCCACGATATACCTGCTGTACGGGCACAATTATCTAAGGCGCTGCGTGTTCGTGAACTTTACTCGGGTTATGAGCTCTATAGCCGGAAACATATCGCTCTACTACGTATTCAGACATCTTCACACTTGGAGAACAACGCATCATGACGATCATTGGCAGCATTCAATACTTAGCGCGATCCGTGGTGTTTGGTGGAATCATTCTGACCGCGACCATGGGCAGCGCCTATGCGGCGCAGGCCTCTGCCGATCATGACCTGGACTATTGGCAGGCGCTGAGCCATACCCACTATATCGAAGAAGGCAGTAAGGGGCCTATCCTTTATGATTTTTTTGATCCCAACTGCCCCTATTGCCACCAAATTTATACCTGGCTGCAAAACCCCATTGACAATGGACAGTTGCGAGTCCGCTTCATTGTCGTTGGTTTCTTGACCCACAGCAGTAAGGGCAAGGCTTCCGCCATTCTCGCCGCGGCCAATCCGTTGACGGCACTTAAACAGGCGGAGATGGGGTTTACGATGACCAAGGCGGGTCCTGAAGGCGGTATCGATCCTGCCAGCGGCGCGGTAATCGCCAAAATGCAGGATCGTCTGCACTTCAACAAATCCCGGCTCCAGGGTAAAGAATTTGAGATTCAGGGAACCCCCGTCGCCAGCGTACCCTTTCTGGTCTACCGTAACGGCAAAACAATCCATTACATTTTTGGCTTACCCGATAATGCGCAATGGCGAGATTTACTCAACGCATCATGAATGCCAAGCATTTACCTTCACTGATCGCCGTACTGGTGGTGCTAGCCGCAATAGGCGCTTTTGCGCTGGTACTCTGGTTACAATTTGCAAGGGACTATGCGCCCTGTAGCCTCTGTGTGTATCAGCGCCTGGCCAATCTCGCTGTGCTGGTGGTCGTCGTGATGGGATTCTTCTGGACGGGCGCAGCGCGGCGCGGGTTATGGATGCTGGCCAGTGCCTATGCACTGGCAGGCGCAGGACTTGCCGGGTGGCAGTGGCATCTCAGCGCGGTAGCAAGCCGCACGCCGGAAACGTGCACAACCGTGAATCTTTTTCAGGGCGGGCGCAGCTTCTGGCCTTTGGGCAAGGACGCCGCCTCGGCACTCTCGGGACAGGGCTCCTGTGCCGCCGCCGGGACCCGC
>JAKAFG010000219.1 GCA_021818125.1 Pseudomonadota bacterium
CGCCTATGAAGCGGCTAAAAAGCGCTCCGGGCTGGTGGACTTCGGTGACCTGTTGCTCTACGCCCTGCGTCTCTGGGAATCGCCGGAAATCCTCGATCATTATCAGCGCCGTTTTCAGCATATTCTGGTGGACGAGTTTCAGGACACCAATGCGGTGCAATATGCCTGGCTGAAGGGACTGGCGCGGCATGGGCAGATTTTTGTGGTCGGCGATGACGACCAGTCCATCTATGCCTGGCGTGGTGCGCGAGTAGAGAATCTGCTGCGCTTCGCAGAAGACTTTGCCGGGGCACAGGTGGTACGGCTGGAGCAGAACTACCGTTCGACGGCGCCCATTTTGGATGCCGCCAATGCCGTCATCGCTCACAATCCCGATCGTCTGGGGAAAACCCTGTGGACGGCGAAGCCGGGTGGTGACGCCATTCAGTTGTACACCGCCTATAACGAAGTGGACGAGGCGCGTTATGTGGTGGGGCGTATTCAGCAGTGGCTGGGCGCCGGTGGCCGCCGTGCCGAATGCGCCATCCTCTACCGCTCCAATGCCCAGTCGCGGGCCTTTGAAGAAGTGCTGGTGCGCGAAGGGATGCCCTATCGGGTCTATGGCGGCCTGCGCTTCTTCGAGCGGGCGGAAATCAAGGATACCCTCGCCTACCTGCGCCTCACGGTAAATCGTCACGACGATGCTTCCTTTGAACGAGTGGTGAATGTGCCGGCGCGGGGCATCGGTGCGGTCAGTGTGGATCGGCTGCGCAACCTAGCCCGGGAGCGGGGCCTGTCGCTCTGGCAGGCAGCGGGTGAGCTGGGGCAGCCGAAAATCAACGCCTTTCTTACTCTGGTGGATGCGCTTGCCGCACACACCGCGGAGACGGATCTCGGCGAGCGGGTGGAGACGGTGCTGGCCCGCACCGGCCTGCGTGAGTGGCACAGCCGCGAGGGCGATCGTGCCGAGGGTCGTCTGGAAAACCTGGACGAGTTGATCAACGCCGCGCGTAGCTATGCCCAGGACTGGGCCGCTGACCCTAATCTGGGTGATCTGGCGCCGCAGCCGGGGAACATGCTCTCGGAGTTTCTGACCCATGCCGCCCTGGAGGCTGGGGATGGCGCTGGTGATGCCTGGGAAGACTGCGTGCAATTGATGAGTTTGCACAGCGCCAAGGGCCTGGAGTTCCCACTGGTGTTTCTGGTGGGATTGGAAGAAGGGCTCTTTCCCCATCAACGCTCTTTGGAAGACCCTCAGGGACTGGCCGAGGAACGGCGTCTTTGTTATGTGGGCATGACCCGCGCCATGCGCTTGCTGGTCATCAGTCATGCCGAGAGTCGCCGCCTGCATGGCAGTGAACGGATGACCATGCCCTCGCGCTTTCTGCGGGAGATTCCCCAGGATCTTTTGCAGGAACTACGACCGCGGGCGCGGATCAGCCGACCGGCTATACCCGTGCGGGTAGCAGCACCGGATATGCCCTTTCCGCTGGGCTCACGCCTCCAGCACCCGGTCTTTGGCGAGGGGATGGTGCTGGACTATGAGGCAGGTGGTCGCCAGGGCCGGATTCAGGTGCAGTTCGCCTCGGGCAGCAAGTGGCTGGCGCTGGGGGTGGTGACTTTGGAGCGTTTGCCTTAAAAAAGGAGTGGAGCGTGATGAAAACAGGATTACGTGGACTTTTGTGCTTGTTGTTCCTGCTGTTTGCCCCTGCCGTCTGGGCGTCGGTGAATATCAACACCGCCGATGCTGCGGCACTGGATACGCTGCCGGGCATTGGTCCGGCCAAGGCACAGGCGGTGCTGGAATACCGGCAGGCGCATGGACCTTTCAAGAGCGTGGATGAACTCGCCAGTATCCATGGCATCGGTCCCAAGCTGTTAGAGCACTTGCGCCCGATGGTGAGCCTCAGCGGCGACTCGGTGTTGCCGCAAAAAACTGCCCGACAGGCTGGTCACTCTCATGCTGCAGTGCCGGTGGGAGAGGAACGCGTCGTTCGGCGCGGAAGTCACGGCTATATTCTGGAAAGCTCGCCACAGAGCAACGCCTTCTCGCTCAACGATTAAACTACCCCGCAATGATCTGCCTGTATTTCATCCGGATTGGACCTTGCCCGCCAGCGAGGGCTTGTTCTTCGGCATTGCGCTGATGTTGATTGTGTACTGGTCGGGGAAGAAGTCGCCGGATCATAAATCCTGAAGTCATGATCTTGTTGCGGTGTCGCGGAGCTGCGGCGGGCTGGTGTTTATACCATCTGGCGACGCTTGAGGAGAATCCGCCGGTATTCCTCCGGGTCTTTGCACTGGGTGATGGCCCCGGGGCGGCGAAAGTGCACGGCATCCAGGCGCAGGAGCCAGAAGCGCAGGGCGGCGGCGCGCAGCAGCGGGAACCACAACACTTCCTCGCCGGTCTGCAGAGGGCGGGCAGCCACATAGGCATCCCATAACGCCGTAACTAATGCCCGGTCAAAACGACCATCGGCTTCCGAGCACCAGGAGTTGGCCACCACCGCCAGGTCGTAGAGCCAGGCATCATCCCCGGCGTAGTAAAAATCGATGGTGCCGGAGATCCGGCCGTTCTCGAACAAAACATTATCTGGGAAAAGATCCGCATGGACGACGCCGCCGGGAATTGCTGTGCGATCCAGCGTGCCCTGATAGGTCAGCTCTTCCATGATGATGGCGTTGTCCTCCGGGCTCAGGTGGGGCACCAGATGTCTGGCTGTCTCCTGCCACCAAGTGAGTCCGGCAGGATTGGGGCGCCGCTCCGGAAAGTTCTCCCCGGCCAGATGCATCCGCGCCAGCAAGGTTCCAAGCGCGCTGATTTCGGCAACAGAGGGCGCCCGCCCCTCGATGGATGTACCGCTCAGACGCTGAACGATGGCGGCGGGTTTACCACATAACGTGCTGAGACTGTTTCCTGCCATGGTATGCAGGGGGCGCGGGCAGGGAATGCCGTGCAGGCTCAGCCACTCGGTGAGAGCAAGAAAATAAGGGATTTTGTTGCGCGGTAGACGCTCGAAAAGTGTCAGGACAAAGTGACCCCTTTCGGTGTCGAGGAAATAGTTACTGTTCTCTACCCCGGCGGAAATACCGGTCAGCGCGCGGGCGTCGCCGAGGTCATAATCCCTGAGAAATTGCGCGAGTTCGAGGTCACTGACATTGGTATAAACAGACATAAACGGCACTTTCGCTCAGAGATTTAGGAATGAACGGGGCTACTTTACCAGCGGAAAATAACCCACTGGGGCACACTCAGGTGTTCAGCCGCCGTCTGCGGCACTTCGGTGAAGCGACCGGTGCCACCCTTGTCTTCCAGATAATAGGGTGGAAAAGGCTTGGGCGGGATGACCTTAATCATGTACACCTTGCCATTGACTTTATACTCTTCAATCTTGGAGCCTTGTGGCACCTTGATCTCGGCTTTAGGCCCGGCCTTGGCCTCGGGGGCCAGCGTGGGCAGATGCAGTTTTTGGAGATCGTCCGCAGCCCATGCGGAGAGGCTGGTGCCTAATGCAAAGCAGGTACCGACAACTAGGGCGGAAATACGTATGGACATGGTAATACTCCCTGGGGTCCTTAAAGGTTGAGAAGGGCCTCTGTCTCAGCGGCGGACGGCGCAAAGCCGCGTTTTTCATAGTGATTAAAAATGGCCGATACCACTTCGTCGGTGTTGTCGATCAT
>JAKAFG010000220.1 GCA_021818125.1 Pseudomonadota bacterium
CAGAGGCTCCGTGCAGTACTGCTCCCAGCGCCCCGACTCCTGCCACAGCTCGGCGGGCTGTACCAGCGGCATCAGCAGTTCCTGTGCGCCGCTGCGGTCCATCTCCTCGCGCACCACCCGCTCCACCTTGCGCAACACCCGCAACCCCAAGGGCATCCAGGTGTACAAGCCAGAAGCCAGGCGGCGGATAAAGCCCCCGCGCAGCAATAACTGGTGGCTGATGAGCTCCGCCTCGGCGGGTGTCTCCTTGAGGGTGGGGATGAAGATCTGACTGGCGCGCATAAAAGGTCCTGTTGAGTCGTAGCGTACAGTGTAAGAAAGGGCGGGAGACAAAGGAAGGGGCGGCAATCCTGTGTGGCCTTCCGATAGCGCATTGTGGATCGTGGAAGGCGGTACCGACGCCTTGGCGGTCATGGATTGGTATCGGTCCCATCGGGTGGCGGCGCCGTCTATTGTGGTGTCGGGCGGGGCGGGGTCCGTGCCTTTCTGGACCAGCCGCATGTGCAGGGTCTCCTGAGAAAGTCCGCCACGGTCTACCTTTCTCTGGAGAACGAGAAAGACCAGGAGACACAGATCAAAACGGATGCCGCCCATCAGCGGCAAGCTGAAAAATCCAGATTCTGGGATGTCAGATCGTTCTGTGGCGGCACCCTCTCGGCTCAAAAGATGTTGCCGAAGCATGGAAGGCGGGAATTTTGCCAGATATACATAATCCCCTGGCACACATGCGGCAAGAAGGCGAAAACGCAGATGCCGCAGCAAAGACGCCGCAGCTGGGAATTCTGTTTACCGTCTTCCAGGGTCGCCATTGGCGTCCGCCACAGCACATCCTCTGAGTCGCTGATCGGCAACAAGGCGGCTTAGGAAGCGATCACCGGTGCTGCCATCGCGAGCGTGTTCACAATGTCGGCGGGCGGACAGATCCATTGCGTGAGGATCTCGGTCTTAATGGCCTTAGCTTCGGGTCCGATCGTTTTCACGCGTCGTTCCCAGCCAGCAGTCACTAGCGCATCCCCGGGACCCAGATCCAGACAGGTTCTATAGCGCGGCTGTGCATAGGGTATGGGGTCCTCGTTGAACAGAAGGCGCACGGCATTGTGGCCTGCGGTCCTGCCTTGAGGCATGGCATGCTGGCAGGACATGACTGCGTAGTGATCGGGATCGGTTTTCGCCAGGGATACGTCTCCTGCAGCCAGCACCTCTGGGTGCTCTGGTAGACGCAGGAAGGCGTCCACCGCGAGCCGCCCCAGATCATCTCTGGGTCCGCGGAACGTGGCGGCCAGGGGGCTTGCCGTGAAGCCGGTCGCGACGATCACGGTCTTGGCCGACAGTTGTTGGTTGCCCGCCAGAATCAGCCGGTCCTTCTCGTGTCGGAGCTCGTCTTGGCCGGTGTGCATGGTGATGCCCAAATGCTGCAGGCGCTTCACGATGTGCCGGCGCGCGTCGGGCGCGTAACCCAGCCCGATCTCCGGTGCCCGCTCAATAAGATGGAACGCGAATCCTGGGATCGACGGCGCGAGGCGTTCCAGTCTCGAGGGTAGCGCCGTCACGATTTCAAGCCCGGTAAGGCCTCCACCCACCACCACGAAGGTTCGAGAGGCTGGCGTCGGGAAACCCGTTGCCGTGAGCGCGCGAAGGTGCTGGTCCAGGGCGGCGGATTCCTCGAAGGTGTCCGCGCTGAACAGATGGCCTGGCCCGACGGAGTCAGGATAAGTCTGGCGGCTGCCAGTAGCTAGAATCAGCTGATCATAGGAGATATCGGGTCCACCCACGAGCCGAATGTGCCGCGATGCCGGAACGGCGCTGCCGATCTCGCCGATGACGAGGTCAATTCCGAGGGGCGTCAGCCAGTTCCCGAGCGGTACCCGGGTCCCCCTGAGGTCGGCCTCGTAGAAGCGCGGCCGGAGACCGAGATATTCATCTCGGTTGATGAGGGTGATTTTCAACATATCGCGCTTGCCAAGCTCCGTGGCCTGTCTGACGGCGCTCATGGCGCTCCAGAATCCAGCAAATCCACCGCCCGCGATGACTAGATGTTTCATCTTGTTTTCCTTTTAATGACGTTAATATCGATCCTATATGTCCGATTAAAACGAAAAATATTTACTACTCGGGCGACATGATTTGCAGAAACCATCGGGCCGCCTGTTCCTGGTGTTTCGGAACCTTTCGGTTGACCTCCTGCGCCAGCCATGCCAGTGTTTTTGTTCCCAGCGCTGCCTTGACCTGGGCCTCTGCATCCATCATGACCTGGTGAATCGTGCAGGGTCCGCGCTTGGCCCAGTCCGGCCTGGGGTTCCCTCGGTATAGCGCGCCTTTCTCGCGAATATTCCAGCATTCAAACAGGCGGATCTCGCCTTCTACGGCGACTGCCACGTCCCAGAACGTGATCTGTTCCGGAGGCCTTGCCAATTCATAACCCCCTTTGGCGCCGAGGGCAGAGCGCACCAATCCGGCCTTCTTTAGCTTGGTGAAAACCTTGGCAAGGTAGGTCTCCGAAACCCCCTGGAAACGGGCGATGTCTCCCACCGCCAGACTGTGTGTGTCCGGCGGGCTGCTGAGATAGAGCAGGCAATGCAGGGCGTACTCGACGCCTTTTCCTAAAACGGCCATGGAGAGAGGTTAGCAGACAATCCGGATACGGTAAAGCGTAATTATGGCCTCGTTCCCTCGGTCCTTTATCAGCCATTCCCTCATAAAAAACTCAAGTGTTGGCGCGCATTTAAAGCTGACCACCTGTGCGCGTTGAATTTTGACCAAGTGTTATAGCGGTGCGGCGTACTACACGGCTGTGGGCAAGTCGACCAGACTGAGACGGTTCGTCTGGACCTGAATAATCCGGTATTCCAGGAAAACCTGCTTGCCTTGCCCAAGCCAGAACGCCATTCGGCTTTGGAGACCTTGAGAAAGATTTTGCACATGACCTGGGATCAGGTCTACCGGGATAAGGGGTTGCGATGGGAGAAGATTCTGAGTGTGACGCCGCCCAAAGGTATTGCTGCCATCTACTCGCTACGGATCACGCAGTCTCGCAGGGCGACCGCCTACCGGGATGGAGACTACTTGCGGTTTTTAACCGTTGCCCCGGACCACGATGCAACTTATGGCAAGAAACAAGAAATGAGATGAAACGAGAATATGGCGCTGGCTTACGGGGAGCTCACCAGGTTCCATAGCGTTATCATCCGTTTTATGATTATCGCTTTAGTCGTCAGCAGGCTGGGCGATTTTTCTGGGCTGAACGCTCTGGCTGACCAATGGCGAAACCTTCGACGAAGACCCTTCCGGTTAGGGGCAACCGTCCAGACGTTCCTGGCGGTTCTGTTTTTACTTAAAAATATCGCTGTTTCGATAAGATAACAGATGCACAACTGTCGGCACGTGATGTCCGACTTCGAGGTGATTTTTGATGGGGCTTGCACCCTGCAAGGGTGTTCCGGCAGCATCACTCCGGAAGCCATCCTCAAGGTCCACCAGGACAGCATCGCCTGGCTGGATGACCAATTCACCAACCATCCACATGACGGCCCGACAGTAGTCATCACCCATCACGCACCCAGTTACAAAAGCCAGCACCCCAGATTCGCCGGGAGCCCCATATCGGGCGGCTTCTGCTCCAATCAGGAGCATCGCATTCAACGCTGGAAGCCCGATGTCT
>JAKAFG010000221.1 GCA_021818125.1 Pseudomonadota bacterium
GATATTGTTCCTCACCCACACGACTCTCAGCGTTCCGGCGCTCATGGGTGCCATCATGTCCATAGGCGTTGCCACCGCAAACTCGATCCTCATGATCTCCTTTGCGAACGACCGGCTCGACGCACTCGGAGATGCGACGGCAGCCGCCCTGGAGGCGGGACGTACGCGCCTGCGGCCAGTGATCATGACGGCCCTGGCAATGATCATCGGCATGGTTCCCATGGCCCTGGGCCTTGGCGAAGGGGGGGAACAGAACGCGCCGCTGGGCCGGGCCGTAATCGGAGGATTGTGTGTGGCCACCGTGGCCACCTTGTTCTTTGTCCCTACCTTATTCTCTTTCGTTTATCGCAAGCGTCATCACCCGCTTGTATCACGGACATGAAGTCAGCGGAGCATGGAAATGGCTAAACACGAAACGTCAAACACCAAACCCGGATACCGTGTCGTCACGGTTCTTCTTTTCACCCTCTGTGCGGCAATCGTAGGGCAGGTGTCCTCCCGCTTGACGGCATCGCGCCACCTTGAGGCCGCCACCCGCGAACTGGCCCTGACCCCCGTCAACATTACCCGTCCCGCTGCCAGTGCGCCCACGTCGCAATTCGCGTTGCCGGCCACTGTTCAGCCCTACATGGCTACGACAATCTATGCCCGGACGAATGGATACATCCTGAACTGGTATGCCGACATAGGCACCCATGTGCATAAGGGCCAACTTCTCGCGACCATAGCGAGTCCCGAGATAGACTCGCAGCTGGATGCGGCCCGGGCGACGTTGCGGCAAGTGGAAGCCAGCCTGAAGCTGGCCCAGATCACTGCCGGCAGATACGCCAATCTCAGTCATACCGATGCAGTTGCCCAGCAGGAAGTCGATCAAACAGCACAGAACCTGCGGGGGCAACAGGCACTGCTCCAGGCATCGCAAGCTGAAGTGAGGCGCTTACAGCAGCTTCAGGGTTTCGAGAAGGTGTACGCACCATTTGATGGAGTCATTACGAGCAGAAAAGTGGACGTGGGGAACCTGATCAATGCCGGCAGTTCCGCCCAAGGGGTCGAGCTGTTCCAACTGTCGCAGATTCAGACCCTGCGCGTGTTCGTCTCGGTACCGGAGAATTACGCTGCCGCGGTAAAGGAGGAGAAGACGGCTCACGTGGAATTTGCGCAAGACCCCGGACAAAGCTTCCCGGGAATTATCGCCCGAAATTCCAAATCCATTGACCCCGTCACCCGGACGCTTCTCGTGGAGGTCGATGTCTCGAACAAGGATGGCCGGCTGCTCCCCGGAGCTTACGCCAACGTGCGATTCAATCTTCGCCAGAGCCGGCCGTCGTACGTATTGCCCGCGAACACCCTCCTGTTCCGTGCCGAGGGCCAGCAGGTGGCGATCGTAAAACATGACCATCTCATTGAATTGCGCAATGTGACGGTTGGCACTGATTTCGGCTCGACAGTGCAAATCGTCTCCGGTTTAAACGGCTCCGAGGATATTGTCCTAAACCCGCCGGATTCGCTGCTGCAGGGGCAGCGAGTCCAGGTTGTCGCGTCAAAGGGAAACTGAGGTGATTATGAAGCGCGTTGCCTTGGCCCTGTGTCTCTCGTCCCTTGCCGGCTGTGCCGTTGGGCCCGATTACAGCCGGCCTGTAACGCCTGCCCCGGCGAACTACAGGGCAACCCTGCAACCGGACCTCGAAAATCAGCTTCCGCAGCAAATTGCGCGTGTGAATTGGTGGGTAATCTTCAACGACCCGCGGCTGAGTTCCCTGGAAGAGGAATGCATCAGATCCAACCAGGATCTGCGGGCCGCGATAGCCAGGACGGATCAGGCGCGCGCCTATTCGGTCATTGCGCGTTCCTACTTGTTGCCAACCATCGGGGCCAACGCGAACCTGGGGCGGTATCGCGAGGCCCGGGACCGGCCCAACAACGCTGTAGCAGGTGCAAAGCCAGGCACATTCAACGATTTCATCACCTCGATCTCGCTCAACTACGAAATCGATGCCTGGGGGCGCGTGCGCCGTGCCGTGGAAGCCGCCAATGCGGCGCAACAGGCAAGCCAGGCGGACTTCGAGACCATCCGCCTCTCCCTTACCGCCGAGCTGGCCGCAGATTATTTCAGCCTGCGGGCAATCGATGCCCAGCAGCGCGTACTTGCCGAGACAGTGAAGGCTTTGCGGGCAAGCCTCGACCTCACGTCGCTGCGTTACCGGGATGGCCTGGCGAGCAAGCTGGATGTGCAGCAGGCGGAAACGCTCCTGCAGTCGGAGCAGGCGCAGAGCACCGCACTCGGCATCGGCCGCAGGCAATTCGAAAACGCGGTCGCGGTGTTGACTGGACAGTCGGCATCAGCATTTTCCATCTCTCCGAGCCCCCTCTCTGGAACTCCCCCCTTGCTGAATCCGGGACTTCCCATCGACCTGCTGACGCACCGGCCCGACATTGCGGAGCGGGAACGAGCATTGGCGGTGCGAAGCGCCCAGATCGGCGTGACGCAAGCGGAGCGGCTGCCCTCCATCAGCCTCACCGGGGCTGCGGGTTTCGAAAGCGTGGATGCCGGCACTCTCTTCAATTGGGCTGAGAATCGCACGTTCGGTCTGGGAAGCGGGATAGCCGCGCCCCTGTTTAACGCCGGACGCCTGAAAGCCCGGGTCACCGCCGCGGAGGCGAGCTACCGGGAAGCGGAAGCCGAGTACCGGCAAAATGTCCTCGTGGCATTTGGTGAAGTGGAAACCCAGCTGAGTACGCTCCATATACTGGCCGATCAAGCATCGTTTCAGGAGGCGGCAACGGAAAGTGCGAGACAGGCGACCAGGATAGCACTCGACAGGTACCGAAACGGCATTGAGAGCTATTTAAGCGTCGTGACCCAGCAAACCGTCCAACTCCAGAATGAATTGACGGCTGTCCAGATAGCTGGCGCGAGATACATATCCACCGTAAACCTGGTCAAGGCGCTGGGCGGCGGGTGGGCGGATTCTCGGGTCTACCGCAAATAAGGCCGGCGTATGACCCGGGCCTCATGCAAAAGTCATGAACTGGAGCGGGGAGGGCGCCCCTATAGCCCTATTCCCCTGCCTCAAGATAAACGCTGACCATGAAATACTCTCCGTCTGATTCGAACATGAGGGTCAGCGTATCGGGAAGAGCCCCCACGGTCATGACGTATTCATCTCCCGATATCACCGATGGGGTCGAGAGCCGGACTTCGTGACCATCCTTCACGAAGTGGTGCTTGAACGAACCGCCGATCATATTCGCGATTTCTCCAAGCGCGTCGTGCACATCGTCGTCGCATTCCATGACATCCATGCCGAGCATTTTAGAGGCAAAGGCCATTGCCAGCTTTTGCGGGGTATTGATGCTGATCATCCCGTTGTAAATCCCGGCGAGCCCTACCATGGCGGTGACGCAGTCCTTGAATCTCTTTGCCGTGACCGCTGTTTGTGATGGGGAGACATCCGCTCCAACCATTGTGGAGAAAATCTCCCGCACATCCCCATCCAGGTGCTCGATCAGTTTTTCTTCCGTGGTATTGAGTTGCCCGAGAATTTCCGCGCTAATCATGTATTCCTCCTAGCCCTGATAAACAGGATAGTGCGTTAGCCAAATCATTTTCCGCCAGAAAAACGCGGAAAATGATTTGTAACTTACTATGAGAC
>JAKAFG010000016.1 GCA_021818125.1 Pseudomonadota bacterium
CTGCTGTCCTGCGGAGCGGCTGACGCCGACGACGTGCATTTTTTGGTGGATGGGGTTTCTGGGCCTTTAGCGGAGAAGCTCGCCCATGCCCTTCCCTCCGTGGTTATCGGGTCGCAGACGGAGCGTTTGGAAGAAACGGAGATGTCAGCGAGTTTGCGCCTCAAGGATGCGCTCGAAGCCTACGGCTACTATAGCGCGCGTTGGACGGAGCGCAGTGAAAAGGGCGCGCACGGGAAATATCTCATCATCTTCTCCGTAACTCTCGGGCGGCCCATCCTGGTTCGCCAAATCGACGTGAAATCAGCGGGCGCAGGCCACGATCTACCCGCTTTACAAAAGCTATTTACCCAATTCCCACTACATAAAAAAGATATTCTTGATCAGATTACCTATGAGGAATGGAAAGGCAAAATCCTATCGTTTCTCCACACGCGCGGCTACGCACGTGCTGATTATTCGCGTCATGAAATCCGTATGGATCGTGACCAATTCTGGGCTGATATTTACTTGTGGCTCAATACCGGACCCCGCTTCCGCTTTGGGGATATTAAAATCACCGGTGCGGAACACTATCCGCGTTGGTTCATTCAGCGGTATCTCTCTTTCAAGGCTGGGGACTGGTATTCGCCCAAGGCCCTGGCCGTCACCCAGAGTAATTTGCGCAACGCCGACCGATTCTCCGATATCTCAGTAACTAGCGATCTGGATAAAGCAAAAAACGACGCCATACCCGTTACCGTCGATTTGAAAAGCATGTCGGCACAGCATCTGAAAATAGGCGCAGGTTATAGCACTAATATTGGGCCAAACGCGGCAGTTATCTACGATAATTATAATGCTTTTGATCAAGCGCAACATGTCCGCGTTTCCATTTTAGCGGCGCAACTGAATCGCAATGCCAGCGTCACCTATAGCTGGCCGGTTGGTGCGCGCCTGGGATCTGAATATATTGCCCAAGCCAGTTATCAAAATCAAAATCTGACCGCCTATAACAGTAACGAAGTCCTCGCCAGTGCTGGTCGACAGTGGTCATTGCGCAGCGAAAACAGTCTTAGTAAAAATGCAACCATAGAGGCATTAATCAATTCTGAGAAAGCTAACTACAATGTGGCTGGGCAATTTAATAACAGCTTTTATATTTATCCTTCCATACAGTACAGCATGCAGGATTTCCGCGATATTTTGCGCCCCATAGCCGGCTACACACTGACGGCCAGGGTTGAGGGTGCCAGCAAGGTATGGGGTAGCGATGCGAATTTCGTCCGCTTTAGTGCCCAGGGAGAATGGCGCAAGCGCTTGAGTCAGAACTGGGTCCTTGGCACCCGTGCCAAGCTGGGGGCAATGTGGTTAACCGGACCCATTAGCGAACTACCACCCAATCTGCGATTTTTTGCGGGTGGCCAAAATAGCCTGCCCGGTTATGCTTATCAATCGCAGGGACCATTGGCTGTGGATGGTGCGGTGGAAGGTGGGCGTCTCCTCGCCGTTGGTGGCTTCGATATTCAGCGCTTTGTCACTAAAGACTGGGCTGTCGTCGCATTTTATGATGTGGGTAATGCTTTCAACAGTTGGTCCAGTTTCCATGCGCTTCAAGATGTTGGGCTAGGCGTGCGCTGGTATTCCCCCGTCGGACCCATACGCTTTGACTTGGCGCATCCCTTGGTTGCCCCGCAAACGCCCGCAGTCCGCATCGCCTTCTCGGTAGGTTTCAGCCTGTGATACGCATCCGCCACGGCATTATTGCCGGTGTGCTGCTGGTCCTGATCACGCTGGCCACCGTCCTGGTCTGGCTGCTCACTACCAGCCACGGTGCACAGTGGGCGTTAGCGCAGGTCCCAAACTTACAGGTCAAACAAGTAAAAGGCTCGCTTACCGGCAAGATGCGGCTTTCCGGCATTTCCTGGCATAGTGCGGACATGCGCTTTCGTGCGCAATCTTTGCAGTGGCACTTGCATCCTGCCCATTTGCTCTGGGGAGAAGTCGACTTTGCCGATCTCCAGCTTCACCAGGCCGATCTGCACCTGCCGGTGCCCTCTGATAAACCCAGCCCTATTCATTTGCGCTGGCCCGCATTGCCTCTGTGGACCCGTCTCATCGACCTGAAACTGAGCCCGGTTACTTGTACGAATCTGCGCATATGGCAAGGAACGCAGAAGCCCTTCGTCCTCTCCCTGGCAACATTTTCCGAGTTGGCCTGGCAGCGTGGCAATCTGCACATCAAAAACCTGTCGGCGGAGATGCCCCAGGGCAGACTCCAGCTTACGGCAGACCTACAAATGGGAGAGCGCGGGCTGCAAAGCCTGGGTGTATGGAGGCAAGGCAGTGCCACCAACCCGTTGACCATAAGTTGGGAAACACACTGGCACGGCATTTCGGCCCAAACACTTGGCGGTCCCCTGAATATTCAGGTACAAGAAAACAAGCAACTGACGACTTTGAGCGGTATGGCGCAGATCTCCCCACAGCAGATTTTGCTCCAGTCACTACAGCTCAGTAATCCTGCGCTCCAGAAACCCGCACAGGGGCATTGGCGCCTTGATTTGCCCCGCAATACCGCAGGGAGTTACCAGATCAGTGGCGGCTTCGAGCAGATCCTGGCAAAAGCGCTGCCCAGCACATTACCGATGGGTGCGTTGGCCGTCAGTTTGAATTTGCGGGGGAACACCCAGCGTTATCAAGGACAACTGGCGCTGCGCGGTGATCCCAAATTCGGCGGTATTCAGGGCAATGTGAACGGCAATCGCCAAAACCTGCAATACCATTATGCAGGCAAGCTGCTGGGCGCGGATCTGCTGCCTTCGGTGCTGGCCGTCCGGTGGCGGCCGCAACTCACCGTCACCGGACAAGTTCGGGTCAGGGGCCTGCAAACACAGCGCATTATGGCCCAGGTACCGGGCACCTTTTCCGGGGACCTGACCGTCAACGCCACCCAAATTTCCAAAGTGATCACGGGTGATGTGCGGCTGCAATTGCTGCCTAGCCAGCTTTACCGCCAAACCTTGCAGGGCGAGGCGTTGGTGCACTTCGCAGGGAGTGCGTGGGATCTGCAAAAGGCCCAGTTTTTTGGTCCGGGTGTAAGCCTGAGCGCCCAAGGTAATTTACAACAACGTCTGCATTTCGTCCTCAACGTGGCGCAGTGGCAGGGCTTGCTTCCCGGTGCCCAGGGTAAGAGTCTGATTCAGGGTTGGGTAGCGCGGCCTCAGGCGCAGTGGACTGGAGAAATCCAGGGCACCGGACAAGGGCTTGCCTATCGTGGTGTAAAGATCAATACACTGAAAACACAGGCCGAACTTCGCGCCACGAACGCCTTGCAGGCTATGATCAATGTAAAGGGGCTGGCATACGCTGGCCACCGCATTGATCTGCAGGCCCATGCGCAAGGACCATTAACACGTTTTACGCTGGGACTGGACGCGCAATGGCCACAAAGCCGTCTGTCCGTCACTGGGCTGGCGTCTCATCAGGCCGATGCGTGGGGACTGCAATTGGAGAAGACCACACTGACCAGCATCCCTCTGGGAAACTGGCAGTTACTCCACCCAGCCACCCTGCAATGGGCCAACGGTGCTGCATCGCTCAGCAAAATGGCTTTCGCCGATGCGCATGCTGCCCGGATTACCGCGCAAGGTCACTACAATCCCGCCACCAACCAGGCCGATTTGGGACTCGATTTGCAATCTCTACCTCTGGATTTTTTCGCGCAGGCGGAGGATGCATCGCTCCATGGTTTTTTGAATGCGCATCTGCAAGCGCAGTGTCACGGAGTTTGCCAAGCGGCAGGACATTGGGATTTTCAGAAAACCCAATTGCAGTGGCGGCAGGCGGGCACGCCGCATACGCTCTCTCTGCAGCGGTTTACCGGTCAACTCCGTTGGTTGCCAAAAGACCTCTCGCTTGCTGCCGACCTTCGTTTTGCCAATGACTGGGGTAATGCCCAGGTGACCGTCCACAGCCCCGCGACACTCGCTCTGCCCTGGCACTGGGACGCCAATGCCCCACTACAAGGGGTTATAAAGGCGCATGTAGGTGCACCACTGTTTGCCGCCCTCCCCGTCGGGAGTTTGCGGATTCGGCCGCAAGGTCAAGGGACTATAGACGCACAGGTTCTGGGTACCTGGGCGCATCCGCAGTGGACTGGTACAGCACAACTCCAGGGTCTGGGCTTTTTCGTCCCGCAGGCGGGTTTGGATGTTCGTGACGTGGGTGCACAACTCGTGGGAGATGGAAAAGAGTTGCGGATCAATCAACTACAAGCCAGCTCCGGCTCGGGCCAGATATCCGGGACAGGCATCGTCCAACTTCAGCATGCGAATGACTTTACGCTCCACGTCACCGGGAAGCACTTCACGGCGCTCAATCTGCCGCAGGTACAAGCTGCGGTCAGCCCCGACCTGCGCATTTCCGGAAACCTGAAGAAAATCGACGTGCAGGGAAATATACACACCGATCGCCTGCGCATATTGGGTACGGATTTCAGCGGACCCAAGCCCTCAGGCGACGTCGTTTTTGTGAAAAATGAGCACAAAAGCAGTGGCCCTGCCCTGAATGTGAATGTGCATGTAACCCTCGGGGACGATGCGAGAGTCGTCATCAGCGGGCTGCGTGCCCGGCTGGTAGGTAGTCTCGCGGTAGAAATGCACGATGGCCAAAGTCCGCAAGTCGATGGCACACTGCGCATGGTGGATGGCCATTATGCGATTTATGGGCACACTCTCAACTTCCAGCGTGGTTCCATCCTTTTCCACGGTGCCGCGAACCAAGCCAACCTGGACGTGCTGGCGGTACGCGCCATCAAAAGCTCCTCTAGCTTTGCCGTGGACAACACCCCCGTGGAGGCTGGCGTACAAGTCACTGGTACACTGCAAGTGCCCCAGGTAGCGCTCTACTCCAAACCCTCCCTGTCGCAGACAGATATCCTCTCCTATCTTGTGCTGGGCACACCGAGCAGTGGTCTCACCAGTCAGAATGCGCTGCTTTCCGCCGCTGCGGGCACGCTCTTTTCTGCCAGCCGCGCCGCCGTCTTCGGCGATAGCCTGAGTAGCAGCGGCATCGACGTTGGCGTAAGCTCCGATGGAAATTCGGGCTTGGCGGGTGCCATGGTCACCTTGGGCCATTATCTCACCCCCGATCTTTATCTCAGCGTCGGGCAATCCGTGCTAGGCAGTGGTACTGTGGCACGCTTGCGCTACCGGGTTTCCCGCCACATCGAACTACAGACGGAGAGTGGTACCCAGAATGGCGCCAATATATTTTACCGAATTGACTTTTAAGATAGCGGTGACCTTGGATGCCTGCTGAAACTTCTGCGCAAACAGATATTCTGTTGATTGGTGGTGGCGCGATCGGCTTACTCAGTGCGATTAAGCTTGCAGAGGCCGGTCTGCGGCGGATTACAGTGCTCGATCAAGGTCATATCGGTCAGGAGGCATCATGGGCTGGTGGGGGTATCCTGAGCCCATTGTATCCATGGCGCTACCCCCTGCCCTATTGCGTCTCGCGCTGTGAGGAAACGGGCGTTCACCTGGACATCATTCCGGTGCGCGGCCAAATGCTCCTGCTTCAGGGCAAACCCGGAGTCCTCAATACGATGTTGATGCGCGATAATCATTCGACATCCTGATGTCCTTGTTGACGGGGACGCCACCACCGTTGGATATTAACCCCTATGCAGTTCTGACGCCGGGGCCAACACAGTAAGGTCTTTTCCTGATGCTGCATTAGCGCTACAATTATAACCAGTTTAAAATTAAAGCGAGGCCGCCCTTGGAAAATAACGACTGGAACAAGCAACGTGTACTGGAAGTGCTTCGCGACGCGGGCGTCAACCCAACAAGTCAGCGGGTAGAGATTGGCTACGCGCTCTTCTCCTCCTGCGCGCATCTTTCCGCTGAAGAGATCATGCAGCGCGTCAATGCGGATTATCCCGTAGTATCGAAGGCGACTGTCTACAACACCCTTGGCCTCTTCGCCGATCACGCCCTGGTGCGCGAAGTGATTGTAGAGCCCGGCAAGGTATTCTATGACCCCAACGTATCCCTTCATCATCATTTCTACTATGTAGATTCTGGAGAGCTCCAGGATATCCCTGGGTCTGCCCTGCAAATTAGCGAGCTCCCCGAGCTACCACCGGAGACTGAGGTGGAAAAAGTCGAGGTGGTGATCCGACTGCGGCAACGCGCGGCCCACTAAAGCACGGCATCAGCACTTGCCTTCTCGGCAAAAATTCCTATAATACGGGTCCTTCGGGTTGTTAGCTCAGTTGGTAGAGCAGCTGACTCTTAATCAGCGGGTCGTGGGTTCGATCCCCTCACAACCCACCAAATAAAACAGGCACTTAGAGATATTTTCTAGGTGCCTTCGTTTTTGAATCCAACTTATGTCCAACTGCAAATCGTCTCCGCCATAGCCATGCACCCCACCACATTCGCCATCATCACACCCGCTTCAATCTCGCCAGCGTAAATCGTGGAGGCGGGATGCGCTATTTTTAGAGAGGTTTTGAATCTGTTCCCCCTTCTTGCAGAGATAGAGATGTTCGGCCTTTTTAGTTTGCTCCTTGGTCAGCCGCAGTTGGGCGCCGTAGATGGCGTTGCTCAGTCCGCATTCCTCCCGACGGCTAATGGTGATTGTGGTTTCGCAGACCCCGCAAT
The DNA here is from genome assembly GCA_021818125.1 of Pseudomonadota bacterium. Classification (GTDB taxonomy): domain Bacteria; phylum Pseudomonadota; class Gammaproteobacteria; order Acidithiobacillales; family Acidithiobacillaceae; genus Acidithiobacillus. The sequence goes on from JAKAFG010000016.1 coordinate 6,651, forward strand.
CGGGGATCTCCATTTCCAACAGCAGCATCTCTCCGATGGCGAAATCGTTATTACGGGATTTGAAGCTGATCCCTCCCGGACTGAAATCGACGATATCGCAGGCGAAGGTTCTGGCATCCTGTTTCCGCACAACGACATGTCCAGGCATGGAGAGTCTTTTGTGGGCACGGACTTTTCGCTGGAAGAGTTCCGGGGCCGGGGTGTAATGAAAAACGCCCTCCGCCACATATTCCAGGCGTGCGAAAAAGAAACAGACGACGTCGTCCTTTTCTGCGAAGACCAGCGCGCGGTCATAATCCGCCACATCGACCGGAAACTTCGGCGTCAGCAAAACTCGTCCTGACTCAGCTCCGCTGAAATAAAAGGGGCACCCGTGGTCTTGCGGGTTTTCGGAGAACACAATAGCCGGGTATCCTTCCTCAAGGCAACTGCAGAGGTCGAAGGGGCCTTTGACGACGCTCTGGTCCGCCTGCAGCAGAGCGAAATAATCCGGCAGGCTGAACTCTCCGCGAATTGGGAGGATCATGGTCAGGTTGTCAATTTCCTTAGTCAGCGACATACGGCGTCTCCTTGGGGAACTCGCCAGCATTACCAGCTCTTGCGTTCAGCGCGGCGACCTCTTGGCCCAAGGCTTTGAGTTGTTTCACCAGCGGCGGAATGCGTTCATCATCGGCCTGAACACAGGCGCTGTGTAACGCTTCTATGAAGGTATTTTCCTGTACCAGGAGCGGGTGGCGGTCATCCATTCCCTGGTGAAGAGCCAGCACCCGCAAGGGGCGCGGGAAACCGTGAGCGCAGAACCATCCGGTCATGTCGTTCTGGAGTAAGGCATCCAGCGTGCCTAGCGCGCGCACGTAATAGGCATAAGCCGCCAAGGGCGAGAGGGATTCCGCTTGGGTGGGTAGTTCGGGGAGTTGCCAGCGGCCAAGCCACTCCGCCAGCGCCGCACCCGGCATGGGGCGAGCGATGGCGTAGCCCTGCACCCGCTGCACTTTCAATACCTGCATCGCCTGCAAAATAGGCAGACTCTCCACCCCTTCCACCACCAGATGGACGCCGAGGCCGCGGGCTAACGCCCGCAGGCTCTGGATGAAGACGAGATGTTCCGGGTGCTGTGGGAGGCCGCGCACAAAGGATTGATCCACCTTGATGCCGCTGAAAGGGATGGTCTTGAGGCGCAAGAGCGAAGAATAGGCGGTGCCGATGTCATCGAGCATCAGGCTGATCCCCTGTTCGCGAAGCTGCCGCAGGTGCGCAAGACTTGCATCGGTGCCCAGAAAGTCTCCGTTTTCGAGCATTTCCAGACTGATCCGCGACGCGGAAATCTGCGTCGGTGTTAATGTTGCCAAGAGGCAGCTCGTGCAGTCGAAATCGGCCATGAACTCCGGTTCAACATTGACGGCAAGGTTCAGAGGATAGCCGGTGGCATCCAGCGCCACCAGTTGCGCTACTCCCTGCTGCAACATTCGCTGACTGAGCGCGCGCTTCTCGGCCAAATCCAGGTGTGGCAGAAAACGGTCCGGGGTCAGCAGGTCCTTGCCATCACACAGGCGGGCCAGTGCCTCGATCTCTACCGCTCGCCCCCGCCGCAGCGAAACGATGGGCTGGAACCAGGCCTCGGCCCGCGTTTCGATGCCGCCGGAGCAGGATAACTGTGTATCTATCTGATCTTCCTGATAACGGTTCCAGCGCCAGTGGGATGTTTTGACAATACCCAGACAGGTGCTGTCCAGAAGATTGGGGCCGTCAGGTTGCAGGCGCGCCCCGGCATGGCCTGTCGCTTCGGCATCTGCGTATTCGGGAAAGGGTGCCAGTGGGTTTGCGCGCGATTCGCTCATAAGGGATCACCCACGGCCACTCTATGATCGCAGAGCATACTTACGACGCGCATGGACAGGGCTGCGTGGCCATTTATAATTTGGTACGTGGTAGATATATTATCTATTCTAAACATCTATTTTACTCACATATGGCCATCCATTAGCATTTAGCGACTGTAACACCACAGTTACAAATGGCACAATAGCGCAACATCGTCGACACTGTTAGCGCTTCTTTCCCGGATTAACTCGTTGATCTTCCCACTCATCAGGCGATTTTCCATTTCTAGCACACATTCCCCGCCTCCAAGAGCCGCCCCCGCCATTTTTCATCCAGTGCCTTGCGCAGCGCATTACTGGCGGCAACCAGTCCTTGCAGATCGATATCGCGCATGGCTGTGCGGGCGGTGATTCCTAGAATACGGTGGTACTCCCGGTGCAAGGCGTCCAGTTCAGTCCCCTCGCCATAGCCCATTTGCTCCAAAGCCCTCTGGAAGCTGCAGCGCTGCGGGTCCCTCAGGCGTTGAGCATCGACCATGTTCGGATCATGGGCGAGGATCTGAGGCCAGAACTTGTGGTGTAGCATGTCTTCGGCGTACAAGCCGAGCATTGTTTCGGGACCCTGGTGCGGAGCGGCGGAGAAACCTGCCAGAAAGATGCGTAATGCGTTGATAGGCAAGGGCTTGGCAATAGCGTAGCCCTGCAGGAACTCGGCACCGAGCACCGTCAGGGCATCCTGAATGGCTGCAGTTTCAACCCCTTTCACAACCAGGTCCAGGCCCAGTTCTTCGGCCAGGTCTTTGATGGTCATCGCAAAGACCAGGCCTTCCGGCCGTTCTTCCAGGCTGTGAACAAGCCCTTGATCGAGTTTGATTTCGTCCACCGGTAACTCCTTCAGCCGCAGCAGCGAGGAGTGAGCGCTACCGATGTCGTCCAGGACGAGACAGACACCGAGCTCACGAATGGACTGAAGGAGACTCACTGTGGATTGACGTTCCAGGAAATCACCGCCCTCCAAAATCTCCAGGTGCAGGCGCCGGGGGTCGATGCCGCTTTGCACGATCTGCTCGCGCAGATCATCACGACAGCGCGCATCGAAGGATGAGTGCGAATCAACATTGAAAGAGGCCCATAAGGTGTGCCCGCCTGCTTCCAGTTCTGGCAAGTCGCGGAGGATCGTGTGGAGTACCTGGGCACACAGGTGATAGAGATCTTCGCTGGCCAGATGGGGGAGAAACTCTGCAGGTTGCAGCAGATGATCCTCTTCTCGCAGACGGGCCAGAGCCTCGACACCGACAATCCGGTGCTGGCGGCTATCGAGGATAGGCTGGTAATGCACCTCCACGGCTTCCTGCTGCAACAGGTACCGGTAACGGTTCTGGCGCTGGGGGAAGTTTTCACCATACAAGGCCCAGTAGCGGGTGCGGTCAGCCTTGTGCGTCTTGCTTTCGTAGAGGGCGTGATCGGCATGACGCAGGAGCGCATCCGGGCTACCCTCATCTTCCAGGGCATAAATGGCGACGCCCATGCTGATGCCGACGCGGACGCTGGTGTCGGCGGACAGGGCAATGGGTTGCGTCATGCGTTCGGCGATCTTGTCGAAAATGGGTAGCAAATCGTCGATGGATTGAGCGTCTTCGAGGACGAGGACAAACTCATCCCCGCCGACCCTCGCCAGAAAATCGGTTTTGCGCAGGGCCTCTCCCAACCGCTGCGCAATGTTGCACAACGCCTGATCTCCGGCATCATGGCCGTAGGTGTCGTTGACCGGTTTGAAGGCGTCCAGATCAAGCATGCAGACCGCCAGCAGGGTGTGGCGACGAATGGCTCGGGCCATGGCCTTTTCGATCTCGACATCCAGGGCGCGACGATTGGGCAGGCCGGTGAGAGCGTCCTGCATAGCCATCTGCGCCATCTGGTCGTGGTCCCTCTGCAATTGTTGCCGGGAATCGTCCAGGTTGAGCGCGAGGGTGTTGATCCGTGCGCCCAGGCGGATGATGTCGTTGCGTTCGGCTTGGGCGAGAAAATCTGGCGGGAGCCGATCCGCATAGTGTCCCGTGCTCAGACGTTCCACGAAATCCTGAATCCTTTGCAGGGGACGGTAGAGACTGCGCCGGGCAAACCCCGTGCTGAGGAGCCAGGAGAAGAACAAGATGACAGCACCGACGATGGCGCCCATCCAGGCGCGGGTGTTGGCACCAGCCAGCACCTGACGCAGAGGCTCGGCCATCACAATTTCGAGTTTTGTCCCTGGTCCCGTGGAGACATCTGCGACCGTGAGCAGGTGTCGTTCCCCTTGGGGGTCGCGGCAGATCTTCATGGTGCCAGAGAGGGGCAGACCACCTTTGCAAGACGGTAACGGTGCCAATGCGGGATCCGCCAGGATGATCTGCTGGCCGCGTAACAGCCAGAAGTGTTCCCTCTGCCGAGCTTGTACAGACTTGATCTGTGCCATGAGCCAACCGACGCGCAGCCCCGTATTGATGGTTCCCATAATGTGTCCTGCGGCGTCGCGCAGCGGATAGGAGAGCGGAATGATCCACTGACCGCTCAGCGGGCCCTTGCGCACCGGCCCAATCCCAAAGTGTCCTTGCAGGGCGTCGCGAATATTGGGCGTGAGCCCGACCGTCACCGGCTGCGAACCGGTAGAAGCGCAATCCATGACGCCACGCCGGTCGCTGCGCGCCAACAGGGCGTAACGAAAGGCAAAGGGTGCGGTCATCCGTGCGAGGTAATCGCTACAGACGGCGGGGCTTCCATCGCGCACTTTGGGCTCCAGCGCGAGGCCCTTGAGAAAAGCCTGTGCAGCACGGAAACTGGCCTGTAGGCGTTCACCCGCCATTTCGCCGTTGTGTAACTGTTTTTGGGTCGCGTCCGTATAGGCCTGCTGGTAATGGGTATAAATATCCCAGCCCAGCAGCAGGGCAACCGGGAGAAAACCCAGGAAGGCAATCCGGCCCATTTTTGCGGCAAGGCTATGCTGGCTACACAATGGCCACCTCAACCCAAGATTCATGAGACCCTAACGTCCAAACCGCCTCTACAGGCCGAACTGCCGCTGCAAGATCGTCTCGGTCGCATCACGCAGCGAACCGTCTTCTGCGGCACACAACGCATGCAGCACATGGAACGGGATTCCCGCATCCCAGAGGGAGAACGCGCAGGCCATAATACAGGCCCCCGTCCTGCTGCCGACCAGTCCCCATTCATCGACCTCAAATTCGCGAAGCGCGGTGATCGCGGATTGGTCCAGCCCGTACCCTGGCTTGTCTATGATCAGTGTATGTCCCACATCAATGACCGCTCCGCCATCATGGCCCTCCTCCAACCGGTGCCGAAAGAGGCTGTCGGGCAGGCTGCAAAACCGAGTGGCTACAACGACGGCATAATCCCGTGCGACATCCCGAATACCTTCAACAAGGTCGGCATCGGGGGAAAACCCAAATTGAAGATCAATGACCACTAATCCGTTGCGTTGTGACATAACGAGCCCTTTGAAAGCAATCTAAAAAAATCGAATGAACGCCCATGGCATGACCATCGCTCTCACAGAGGCCACCACCACGGTGCTTCGCCTTACTGAGCATACCGCTCATCCTTAAGTAATATAGTTGTTTTTGGCTGACTCGCAGCCCCTCGCAGCAAAAAACTTTCATTACAGCAACGTCGCTTCCGCCGCTCCCAGTCCGGCACCACCTGGGGTCGAGCAGCCGGAAGAACCGTGCGTCATGGTAACGGTGCTGGAGGTATGGCGGCACCGAAAGCATTATCCCGCGAGGACAACTATAATGATGAAATCATTAGCATTTGGCAGGAGGGGTTTTGTCATGGGCAGGCCGATAAATCTTTTCGAGTCTCTGGTGGAGGATGTTCTGCGACGGTTCACCGATGATGAGGAAGAGCTTTGTGATGCCATGGCCATGGCGCTAAATGGTATACAGCCCCATTATTACTGCAGACCAGAAACAATATCCATGATGAATGCTGCAGAAATGGAGGATTGCCGATTCCAGGCGGAAGAGTCGGCTAAGAAGGCACTGACTTACGTGCGCCATTACCCCAAGCCACAAAAGTTGTAGAGTCCATCGGGCGCAGGTGGAGTATCTGCCAAAACACCCCAGCCAATTGCCGGATCAAGGCTTATTTCGTCAGGGTATGGGGTCCGCCTTCTCGGGGGTGAAAGATGCCTGCCAGGCGCGGAAGCTGTAAGGACCGTAACCGTGGCCGAGGCATCGCCTATTCTATCGTTATAAGGCTGTTTTTAAACAATATTTCAGACATCCCTCCGATGGTCTGGCGCTTTAGAAATTCCATTTCATGATTTGTAATCCGCCCCCATTGACAATGATTATGGCACATTTCCATTTGCGCACACGCGTTCATCTTTAAAACACAACCTCTGCGTGTCAATCGGCCATCAACGATCTCAATGATCTCCAAAAAACTCATCTGCTCGGCCCCTGGATACATAGAAAAGCCGCCACCACGTCCCTTTACAGAGTATAGAACTCCGCGCTTAACCAATCTGCGCAGAACATTGGTCAGAGTTTGCAACGGAATGTCAAGATATTCGGCAATATCACACCCGCGAACTAGCTCTCCTGGGACTTGAGCCGCCAAGTAAATCATGCCGCGTACCGCACACTCTGTGTCACCATTCAATAGCATAGAGACGCCCTAATTTAGTGCATTAACATGTATTTTTAATGCCCATCCATCGCTTCCAGCAATAATGCCATTCGTTTTCCATTCCAGCTTTGCAGGGCGAGGAGCAACCCGACGGTGGCGAGGATGTAAAAGACCCCTTTCTCGCCGGCGATGCCCAAACCCCAGCCACCAACCACACCACCTACGAATATCCCCAGAAACTGCATCAGCGAGTAGACGCCACTGGCCGCCCCCCGCTGTTCCGGCGTGGTGCTGCGGCTCATCATGGAGGGCAGAATGGCGGAGGCAATGTTGTAGCCCGCAAAGAAGATGACCGCACCAATGGCCACCGGCCAGAACTGTCCGGCCAGCAGTCCCATGATCAGGGCGCCCATCGCAATGCCGAGGCCGCTGAAGGCCAGCATCTGGCCGTGCTGTTTGTGCCTTTCGGCATAAATCACCGGGTAGACCATGGCCGCCACCGAGAGCAGCATCACCGGCAGGTAGACTTCCCAGATGGCGGTGTCGGGGATGTGCATGGCTTTGACCAGTTCCGGGGAGAGCACCACAAAGCTGGCTCCCAGCACCATCTGCAGAATGAAAATGCCGACACTGGCGGTCAGTACCGGGGGGTGTTTGAACATCCTCAGCGCATCCCGCCAGGTGCCCATGCGCTGCTGATGGTTGTGGGGGATGGGGGGAACGATCTTCCACAGGGGAAAGAGCGCGAGGACGCCGAGTGCAGCGGCGACCAGAAAAACGCCCGTCAGCCCCCACACACCATAAAACACAGGACCCAAGGCCATGCCCAGCACATACGCTATGGCGATACTGCCGCCGATGGCGGCCATGGCCTTGGTGCGATGCTGCTCGCCGGTCAGATCACCAGCGGTGGCCAGCAGTACCGAGGACACGGCTCCGGCACCTTGCAGCAGACGAGCGAGGATAATGCCCCAGATGTTGTGGGTAACCGCTCCCAAGAGGGAGCCCAGTACGAAAATCAGGATCCCGAAGACCAGCACCCGTTTACGCCCGAAACGGTCGGAGGCGACCCCGAAGGGGAACTGGAGGGCGGCCTGGGCCAGTCCGTAGATGCCGATGGCAAGGCCCAGCAGGAGTGGGGTGCTGTGGCGGAGTTGGTCGTTATCCAGGGCCAGCACCGGCATGAGCATGAAAAGACCGAGCATGCGCGCGACGTAAATAAAGCTCAGACCGCTCACTGCCCGCTTTTCGAGCGGACTCATGGGCGGGCCTTTGCCGCGACCTTTGCTGCGGGGGGGCGTCTCAGAGGAAGCCATGACGCATCACCAGTTTACCCAGGATCAGGGCGGTATAGAGCAGGAAGAGGTAGGAGATGGAGTAGGCGAACATCCGCCGGGCATACTGGTCCATTTCTTTGCCTTCCGGCAGGGCTTTGAGGTGCAGGGCCATGCCCACAAACCAGGCTCCGGAAAGACCGGCGATGGCGCCATACACCCAGTCGCCGGTGAGAAAGACGGGGACCATGCTGACGATCCAGGTGAGGATGGCGTAGTTCAGCACTTCCTTGCGGGTGCGATCCACGCCGTGGGTCACCGGCAGCATGGGGATGCAGGCTTTGGCATAGTCTTCCCGACAGCAAATGGCCAGCGGCCAGAAGTGCGCAGGGGTCCAGACGAAGACCAGCAGGACCAGGACCAGGGGCAGTGCGGCGAGACTGCCGGTGATGGCGGTCCAGCCGATCAGCGGTGGTAAGGCACCGGCGAGGCCGCCCCAGACGATGTTCCAGGGGGTGCTGGGTTTGAGGTAGAGGGTGTAGACAACGCCGTAGCCGACGGTGCCCACCAGGGTCAGCACCAGGGTCAGGGGGTTGGTGCCCCAGGCGAGGATGGCGATGGCGGCACACATCAGGGTGGCGGCATAAAGGATGGCGCCGCTGCGGCTGATGCGGCCTTCGGCCAGCGGCCGGTGGAGGGTGCGGCGCATGTGCTGGTCGAGGGCGGGTTCGACGATCTGGTTAAGCACTCCCCCTGCCCCACCGGCCAGCGCGATGCCCAGCAGTCCGGCTATAGCGGACTCCCAGTGCAGGAGGGCGTTGGGGGCGAGAATCTCGCCCACCGCGGCGGTGAAGACCAGCAGAGAAACCACCCGTGCTTTGGCCAGGACCCAGAGGTCGCGGAGAAAGGCCAGGGGGTGGTGGCGTTGTTCAGGGAGACGGGCAACACCCTGTCCGTTTACATCAAGTTTAAGCATGATAGAACGTCCTTGTCTTAGCGCCATTGCAGGACAATGGCGAGACACATGAGCAGGACCATGGACTGGTGAAAGGCGACTAGGACACCAGGGTCCTTGGGCTTGAGATTCACCGCATGGGAAAGCAAAAACCCGACCCCGACCTGGGTCACCGCCAGATAAAAGGCGACGGGGTAAGCGGGCATCATCCAGCCGAGGGTGGCGACCAGTAACAGGGCGGCGCTGATATGGGCGGCAATGGTCCACTGGGAGGCTTTCTGCGGTTTGACGAAGGGGCCGATGGCGGTGCCGAAGCCACGCTGGCCGGTGGTCATGCCACCGAGGAAGACGGCGAGCAGTAAAGCATGCAAGGCGCTCATGGCGCCGAGGTAGGTCCAGAAGTTGAGGCCCGGATAGACGAGAGCCGTCAGGTAGATGAGGAAGACGCCGTAAGCCAGTAAACCGTGGGTGCCGTGAACAAAGGCCGGGGCCCGACCAGCGAGGACGTACAGGGTGCCCATGCCAAACAGGGCGGTGACTACGATCAGGGACAGGCCGCTGATGGTGGTGACGCTGGGGGACAGAATCACCAGGGCCAAAGCAACCAGACCCACTAAGGTGGCTACCATACGGTGCGCGGCTTCGGGGTCACCACGCACCATCAACACCGCAATGTTGCGGGTGTAGGGCCAGCGGGTGCCCAGGGATAGGCCGTAGCCAAAGCCTTCAACAAGGCTGCCCAAGAGGATCAGGACAATGGCAAAGCCCACCTCACTGGCCTTGAGACCGTTGATTACATCCGTCAGCAGGCCTTGCTGGCTGGTGACGCCGCGCCACAAACCCGCCAACACCGCCGCCAGCAGCATCCCCGTGATTAACCCGCCAACCACCCGTACCACCCGCGTCATCTCCCCTTCTATCGCGTGGGGGATTTGACTAACTGCTGCTGAAACGCCTATTTTTCCGGTCATAGTCGCATACTCCGCCATTCAACTAATGAGACATGGGCGGCATATGGGCCATACTGGACGCTGCCGGAGGCATAATCATGGTACGCTGGTACAACCCATGGAACATCCACGCAGTCAATCCGATGGTGACAACGAATAATGGCAGGAAAAGCACCATCGCCACGGTATGCCACATCTGCGCATGGGATATATCCATGTGCAAAATAAAGTAGCCCTGAATAATTACCACTACGCCAGCAAGGAGAGACGTCACCAGGACCGTACCGAAAGGCGCCATGACGTGCGTCACAACCAGCCAAAGACCCACCGTCATCAGCAGCATAGAAAAAATAAAACTCACCAAATATGCGCGACCATTAGCCAACTGCACTTCCGGATGTTTTAACGGATTTTGCGTATGTCCTGTCATGCCACCATCCCCTGCAAATAAACGAAGGTAAATACAAACACCCAAATCACTGCCTGAAAATGCCAGAATAATCGAAGATTAATCAGGCGATAAACTACGTTGGCACTAAAACCCTCCCGGGCGATCTGGACCATCATGACCAACATCCATACCACACCAACGAGAATATGCAGCGCGTGATAGATGATGACTGTGAAAAATATAGACAAAAATCCACTAACTTGTGGAATGACGCCATGCGCAAACATATTATCAATATCTATGCCAGATATCACCAAATAAACCACGCCCAGCAGCATGGCGACAAACATACTGCCAATCACCCCACCGCGATTTCCATTTTTTAGCGCAACCATCGAATAGCCATAAATCAATACACTGAGAAACAAGGTAATGGTTTCACCATACGCATAGACCGGATTAATGAATGCAGAGGGCGATGGACCCCCCGCCAGATTAACCACATGACTCAACACACCCAATGTTGCGAACAATGCCGCATAGACCATGGCATCAGTCAACATATAAAGCCAGAATCCAAAGGTCCGGGTACCAATCATGTCATGACCAGGGTAGTGTCGCGCCCAAAGCGTGGCATGGGCCGGGTCGACTTTCTGTGCTGTAGATGCACTCATTGAACAACTCCTTTTGTCAGATATGCTAGAAAACGGGCTTCCCGACCCGATTAGGGGTCGGGATAAGTCCGTTGTTAACGATCCATTGGGGTCCACGAAGGACGTGTGGCGGTTGTGCTACCGTTGATGCCACCCATTCCAG
>JAKAFG010000222.1 GCA_021818125.1 Pseudomonadota bacterium
CCGCTGGCCACAGCCACACTTTGCGCCGACGGGTAGTCCACCAGAAATGCTGATTTCGTGGCCATGGACCCGCAAGGGGTATCCACCGAGAGCAGACCCCCACCGTGGACGGGAAGAGTCAGCGATTTCGCGACGGTCGCGCGCCAGGCCAGATTCACCGTCCAGGTCTGCCCCGACCAGAACACGGTTTCCGGCAACAGCAAATCCCCAGGCTTCCGTTCCGGCTGCAGAGCGCCCGCGGTGCCCCAGGAAACCAGCCCATCAGTGCCCGCAGCAATCAGCTTACGCGCCGCGGCCGTCGCCCGCTCAGGCCCCATGCCAGAAACACACAGCAACATCTGCTCACCTACCTCTATCACCGCATCGTGCGACAGCGCGCCAGCATGGAGAACACGCGCCTCCGCGTCCAGAGCCACCACCACCCCTAATCGCGGGCGAGGCATCCCAAATTCCGGTAACGGGCCAGCGCCCAGAGCGGGAAATACCGGCTATAGCCGTGATAAATCAGGTAAAAAACCTTGGGGAATCCCGGTGCGTTAAAAAATGGGTCCTGCCAGCACCCATCCCCTTCCTGGTGTGCCTGCAACCAAGCTATACCGCGATGCAAAGCGACACTATCCCGATCTCCCGCCGCCATCAGACCGAGACATGCCCAGGCCGTCTGCGCTGCGGTAGAGGTCTGGCCCATGCCGGCGAGACCGGGATCGCCATAGGAATCATTGCTTTCACCCCAACCGCCGTCGCTCTGCTGTACCGCGCGTAACCAGTATGCTGCGCGTTCCATAGCGGGCTTCAGGGAAGGATCATCCAGCTCAGCCAATGCCATGAGCACGGACCAGGTCCCGTAGACGTAATTGGTCCCCCAGCGCCCCAACCAGGCCCCGGATGACTCCTGTTCACGCAACAGGTAAGCCACGGCACGCCGCAAAATATCACGGTCCCGTGGCCGCGCCAAATGCGCCAGAAAGGCCACCACGCGCCCGGTGACATCGGCCGTCGGCGGGTCCAGCAAGGCCTTGTGATCGGCAAAGGGGATTTCGTTGAGGTAATAGTGGGTATTATCCACGTCATAAGCCCCGAATCCGCCGTTTCTAGATTGCATACCGGCCAACCAGTTCGCCGCCCTTTCGATACTGTCGCGATCTTCTGCACGCCCGGCCCGCGCCAGTGCCCAACCTACCGCTGCCGTGTCATCCAGATCCGGATAATAAGGATTAGCGTATTGAAAGGCCCAACCGCCGCCCGCCAAATTGGGCCGCTGCTCCTGCCAGTCGCCGGGTTCGGCATCAATCTGCCGGTCCTTGAGCCATTGGATACCGCTTTGTACCGCCGGCGACACCTCGCCATCCTGCTCCAGCAGCGCATGGAGCGCGAGACAGGTGTCCCAGACGGGCGACACACAGGGTTGACAGTAGGCGTCGGTCGCCCGCTCCACCACCAATTTGCGCAGGGCTGCCCCCGTTTGCTGGCGATAGACATGGTCGGACGAATAACCGAGCAACTCCAAAGCCTCGTGGGCGTTCACCATGGCCGGGAAAATACCATTCAGGCCATCTTCCCCGTTAATCCGCGCTGTAAACCACGCCTCCGCCTTCTTCAGGGCACGGCGCCGGATACCCCGGGGTATCCAGTCCTCCATCAACCGCCAAAATCGGTCCAGAGACAGAAAGAGATGCGCCACAATCCCTTGCCGGGCATGGCTGAAATAGTCCGCAATCTGCTCCGGCGGCCGCCGGAACAGTTCGCGGATATGCACCTGCAAGGGGTTTTTGGCACGCGCCTTGAGGCTGCACAAAATAAACAGCGGCACCATCACCGTGCGCGACCATGACGCCACTTTATAAATTTGAAAGGGAAACCAGCGCGGCAACAGCATGATTTCCACCGGAATAAAAGGCACGGCCCGCCACGGCACCTGGGCAAAGAGTGCCAGGGTAATGCGCGTGAACACATTGGCGTGTTCCGCTCCGCCATGCGCCAGGATCGCCTCACGGGCGCGCCGCATATGTGGTAGCTCCGGAGCATCCCCGGCCAGCTTCAGTGCATAATAGGCCTTTACCGAAGCGCTCAGGTCAAAACGGCCTCCGTAATAGAGAGGCCAGCCGCCGTGATCCGCCTGTTTATTGCGCAGATAGACGGCCATCTTGGCCTCCAGAGACGTATCGCGCTCGTCCATGTAGTGCTGCATCAGAATATATTCGGCAGGGATAGTGCAATCGGCTTCAAACTCGAAGCACCAGTGACCATCTTCCGCTTGCAGATTACCTAGCGCGGTGCGCGCCTCAGCTATCACCCGATCCAGCGACGCGCGAAAAATGCTCGAACTGTAGCGCACGGGTTGCAGGATACGATTCATGGTCGCCCTGCAGCAGGAGACTGCGCCAGCGGTTTGACACCCACCCGAAAGCTCAGTTGCAGGAGCGCGTCGGAACGGTGCAGCAGGCGCGACAGGAATACCACCCGATGCACAATGCTCCGGCTGATTTTTACTTCGCTCCCGGAAGCAAAAGCAGGATTTTCGGAAATCCGCCGCAGGGTCAACACCGCCATGGCAATAGCCCAGAGACAAAAATCGCGCATTCCCGTCTGCTCGGCCGGAATCAGTAGCGTATAACGCAGCGCATCCTGCAAATGCCCAGCGGCAATACCCAGCAGTTCACTGAGGGCCGCCGCAAAAGCCGGATCATGGCTGCCGGGTTGCATCGCGGCAATATCGCAACCATGACGCTGGAACAGTGCGCGTGGCATCCAACTCACGCCGCGCTGCCAGTCATCCCAGATATCCTTGAGGATGTTGGTCATCTGTAGACCTTGCCCAAAAGACACCGCGAGCCGCTGCATCTCCGCATCATGCGGCGCCAGTCGCGGCTCATGCTCCACAAAAAGGCTGGTGAGCATTTCGCCGACGACGCCCGCGACTACATAGCAGTAGCGATCCATCGCCGCCATGTCCGCAAGCCCTTGCAAGGACGCATGTTGCTGAAACTCCGCCATCCCCATACCCATGATCCGCACGCAGCGGGACAATGCAGCCCGCTGCGTGGGGTTAAGGCTGTGGGTGATGGCAACGACCTCAGGGGTATGACGAATCAGATCGTGCTCAGCTTCGGGCATCGCTGCCGACAGGCATGCACCGAATGCAGCGGCGAAAGCGGCGGCATCGCCCGCCCCCTCCACCACCTTGAGAAACTCCGTCTGCCAGTAGACCTTTTTTTCCCAGGGCAAATCCGGATCGTCTTCTATGGTGTCAGCAATTCGGCACAGCAGGTAGCCATTACCGACCGCGTCCCGCAAGGCTTCCGGCAACTGGGGAATCGTCAGGGCAAAAGTCCGCGAAACGGCCTGGAGACTTTGTGCCTGGTACGCCAAAGCCTGCTCCAGCGCCGCCGTCAACATGCGGTTCTGTCTGGTGACATCCAAACTCCTTATTCTATTTGTCCGGGTGTGCAAAACACCCTGTCATCTGGCGGCAATGTAACGATCCCAGGCCCATTCTGCAAGTCCTGCAGACCAATGACCCCACCCTGCGCAGGCTCCTCACGACTCACCAGAGGAAAGCGTGACATCGGACGGCATGTGCAATTCGGAACGCAGGGCGCGGCGCATCAGCACATCGCTCGCAGCGCGCGGCGCCGTGCCCTC
>JAKAFG010000223.1 GCA_021818125.1 Pseudomonadota bacterium
GGTTGCTGGGGCACCAGCCATGGGACCTCCTCGTGCGCTACATCGTCGCCCAAATTACCCAATCACCGTGGTTACCAGATGGGGCGATTCCTGCTCTGGCCGGGCCGTAACTGCTTTTTTTAGGATGAAATGACGAAGAACCGGAATTTTTTATTTGTTGGAAATGACGCCGATGACGAGCGTGCTGCGTCCTTCTACTGCATCATCTGAACACGCACGCTTAGCGGCGTCGATCCCTTCGCGTAGATCTGCGATGTGCTCGAAAACTACCGATATGGACCAATAAGCGTCTCCATGAACTCTTGCTGTGGAACTAGGAAAAAACCTCATCATCCTGATTGATGCCAACCCACAAGGATGGGTTAGCTGAACGTTCACGGTTAAACCTTGATTTCTAGGCATTGGCGAGCGTTGTCGATATCCACGCCGCGCTGGATCAACTCCGCAACCAGTGATGCCCATGATTCTAGCAAGCTATCATCTGTCGTTTTTTGAGAAATAGAAAGGTATGCAGCAATTTCTTCTGGAAAGACGTTTTGATCTGACCACCATGAATCCCAGGTGATCTTGGTTAGTTCAATAGGCGGCAACAGATTCCCCCATCCAGTATCTTCTGTAGAGACAACAGGTATTGGAAATGCCTTATTTTGCGGCTTACACAAAGCAACAATAGATGTTTCACCTATTGTCACATGATAAACACAACCGATAGGAATGGTGTCCGCTGTGATTATATTAATGGAAATATGCTGAAGCATTTTTTGATTAATTACAATAGGTAAGAGCGCACTAATGTCTTCCACACTGGTGGACCATCGATGCACAATCTTGGGAGAAATATGTGTATATTCCAGTCCTAGATAAGTAGAGAGGATTTCCTTTTTTTCCAAAGATAATCTGTTTGGTGTTCCGCCTAACCAGCCGGAGATACCACCGGGGTCGAATTTCAAGGCCTTGGCAATTCCAGCTAGCTTTTCATTGCGCAGAACGATAATAGCTTTTGCGGTCAATCGAAGCTGCTCGTCATCATATCGCGGTAGGGATACCCATTACTGGACACCCCCCGCACAGATCCCGGCGGGCGCAATTCACGCACCGGGCTCCCACCTTGGGTGTTTGGCGGCAAACCTTTGGTTTGGCCACGGGTGAAGGATGCGTGGCGCTGGCAACCACGCTGCAGCAAGTTGCGTCATTCGGTCCCATCTGGTGAAGTCTTTCTGGCTCCGACGTCGAAGCGTTCGTCGCCATAAGTCGATCACATAGTGCCAGAATGTGCTAAGGCTTTTGGCGTTGGTGGGTACCGCATGGTAGGCGAGAAATCCCGTCACCACTTGCCGTAACCATTGCCCTTGCTGTGGAATCGACAAGTGCATCCTCCTTCGCAGCTCTACCTTGATTTCCTGCAATTTGGCACGCATCCGGTCCCGCCGTACGAGCGTGCACAGATATTGGAGCGATCACGACGTGGAAAGCGCCATCGCGCCCGGCAGGGCGAAATCAGCGTGCTGGGAGGGGCACCCTATGGCTATCGCTACATACGGAAGCAGGATATGCAGGCTGCCTATTATGAGGTGATAGAGACCGAGGCTGCGGTGGTGCGTCAGATTTTCGCGCTGTATACGATCAACGGCCTCAGTATTGGTGCCATTGCCCGCCAATTGAGCGAGGAAGGGATAACCACGCAACGGGGTGGAGCGCGATGGGAACATTCGGTAATCTGGGCCATGCTGCGTAACCCCGCCTACTATGGCAAGGCCTGCTTTGGTAAAACCCAAGTTGCAGAACGTGTCCGGATCACCCGGCCCACGAGATTACGGGGAGAACATGCTTCGCCCAGCCACGCTCACCTCGATCTCCCGCGGGATCAGTGGATTGAAATCCCGGTACCACCATTGATCAGCGAGACGACTTTTGCACTGGCTCAGGAACGCCTGGCGGATAACAAGAAGCATGCGGCCCGCAGAAACTTGGAGCCAAGCATTATCCAGGGCTTAGTGAGCTGCCGCCAGTGTGGATACGCATTATACCGAACCTCAACCCGGACCAGCGCCCGCAAGATTTCCTACTACCGTTGTTTGGGATCAGACGCTTGGCGCTATGAAGGACGGCCGCGCTGCGATTAACGTCCCATTCGGCAAGATTTGCTGGATGAACTCGTTTGGTCTGAGGTGGTACGGCTACTCGAAGACCCCACACTCATTGAAACAGAAATCAGCCGAAGGTTAGATGCCGCACGGGACGCTGCGCCGACCAAGCGCCAACAGGATGCGCTGAATCGTGACTTGATCCGTGTACAAAAAAGCATGGAGCGATTGTTGACGGCTTATCAGGAAGCGCTATTGTCTCTGGAGGAGTTGCGGCAACGCATGCCTGATCTGCGGCAGCGTGAGCAGCGGCTGCGCGCCGAGCTACAGTCTTTGAATGCCCAATCAGCAGATCGAGCCAATTATTTGCGGCTGACGCAAACACTATCTGCCTTCCTGGGTCGGTTGCGGGAAAGCGCTGACACCCTGGATATCAAAGAGCGTCAACAAGTTATGCGATTAATCGTCAAAGATGTGGTGGTTGGAAAAGATACGATTACGATTCGCCACTCCATCCCCACAACGCATCCATCACCTGTTAGTGGCGCTGACTCATCCTCACTGCAGCCGCTGAAAGGGGATCCCTCCAGCAGTGAAAGTTACCTTTTGCGTTCGGGGCGTGACCACTGACCCCTGTGGAGTGCCTTCCTCCGTGGGGTGAAGTACCCCGTCTTCCATGACCCCGGCTGTTAGCCATTTGCGAATCAGGTTGATGACACGCAGGTCGCCGATGCGATGCTCCAAGAATCGGATCAGCCATTCGTGGCTGACCGTATCGAAAAAGCGTCGGACATCAGCGTCCAGTATCCAGTTCACCTTGGTGCGCGAGATGCCGACCGCCAGTGCATCCAGCGCGTCATGTTGACCACGCCCAGGCCGGAATCCATACGAAAACCCCAGAAAGTCGTGCTCGTAGATCGCATTCAGCACCGCCACCATGGCGCGTTGGACGATCTTGTCTTCCAGCGCGGTGATGCCCAGTGGGCGCTGCTGTCCATCCGGCTTGGGAATATATTGCCGTCTGGATGGTTGCGCCCGGTAGGAGTTACTGTGGATGCGCTTGTGCAGGTCTGCAAGATTGGCCTCCAGATGGCCTTCGTAATCTGTCCATGAGACGCCATCTACCCCTACTGCCGCCTTCCGTTTCAACCAGAAGAACGACAGCAGCAGCAGCTCTTCGCTCACATGGTGCAGCAGCGCGGTGAACCGTCCTTCTCCCCGTCTTGCGGCTTGCCGCACGCGGTCAAGCTGCTGGGACACACTTTCCCGGCACTGAGTCCGGCGCATGCGCAGCTTTTCCGCGTTTCCCTTGGCCTCCCCCCTTCGCTCCCCCGGCTCCGCCGCCGCTCGCGCGGCTTTGTTCGTCGGCTTCGACGCTACTATGGGAGAGTCTGACTTCTCTGGCCCGTGCATCATCGGCTTCGGCTCCTCACCTTCCCGATGCGGGCCACCGCCTGATGCTGCCAGCGGCGGTCAGGCCAGAGATCTCCCGGTTCCCAAACAAGAAGCGTACGAACATGCCAGGGTCTCAGACCTCGCAGGGCCGG
>JAKAFG010000224.1 GCA_021818125.1 Pseudomonadota bacterium
GGAACTGGTGGCCAGTGCTCTGCACAGGCACAGCCCCCGCGCGCACGGACCCTTCATCGCCATCAACACGGCGGCCATTCCCGCCGAGTTACTTGAATCGGAACTTTTCGGCCATGAAAAGGGCGCCTTTACCGGGGCGGTGCAGACCCGGCAGGGTCGCTTTGAGCAGGCCTCCGGGGGTACCCTCTTTCTCGATGAAATTGGCGATATGCCCGCCGCCCTGCAGACGCGGCTGCTGCGGGTGCTCTCCGACGGCACCTTCTACCGGGTTGGTGGCCATGCGCCCCAACGTGCGGACGTCCGCGTTCTCGCCGCGACCCACCAGAATCTCGAAGCCAAGGTGCGCGACGGTAGTTTTCGGGAAGATCTTTACCACCGTCTCAACGTCATCCATATCCACCTCCCGCCCATGCGGGAGCGGCGTGAAGACATCCCGCGTCTGGCCCGTCACTTTCTCCGTCGCAGCGCGGAGCAGTTGGATGTCGAGCGTAAGGTGTTGAGTCCGGCGGCGGAGTCCGCCTTCATGAATTGGCATTGGCCAGGTAATGTTCGCCAATTGGAAAATGTCTGTCGCTGGATTACCGTGATGGCACCTACCAGCGAGGTCCAGGTGACGGATTTGCCGCCGGAAATGGCCGCACCGTCGCCATCTGTCATGGCGCAGGACTTGAACACCCAGGATTGGCGCTTGCTGCTGGGGGCCGTGGTGCGGCAGCGCCTCGCCGGTGGCGAAGAGGCCTTGCTCGACAAGATTCAGCCGCAGTTCGAGCGCTGCCTGCTGGAAGCGGCCTTGCAACATACCCGTGGCCATAAACAGGACGCCGCGCACAAGCTCGGCTGGGGGCGTAATACGCTTACCCGCAAGCTGAAAGAACTAGGCATGGAAGATGCGACCGGCAGCGGCCCTGGCGAATCCCAGGCTTTCGACTAAAACTCCCTTGTATGCTGGTAAAATAGGGTGTGCTTGGGGAGTTTGGTCGAGCTTGAGGTGTCTATGCAAGGTGTAATGTTACTGTTGGAAATCGTTGTTGTCCTGCTGCTGCTGGTGGAAGTTTTCATCCGCCTGCGGGCACGGCGCCGACGTTTACAGAATAAAAGCAGCGCGCCAGTCTCCTCATCAGCGTATTCGGCACCTGCCGCGGATGCGCCGCAGATTCGTCCGGAACTATCCAGCGTAGAGGCTGTTACTCCATCCGTAACGACTACCGGTGGCGCCGAACAGCAAGCGCTCAGCATTGACGACCTTCTCAGCGAAGCCAATATCTATCTCGAGTATGGTCACTACGCGCAAGCAGCGACCGTGTTGCGCTGGTATGTAGATCTCAATCCCCACGAAACACGGGTTATCAACCAGCTCCTTGACACCTATCTAGCGATGGCAGATATCGACAGCTACGCTGCGTTGCTGGAAGGCCTGGGAGAAAAGCCGGGAGCCGCACCCATGAATGAGTCCTGGTGGCGGGAACGGGTAGATACCGGTCTGAGTCGAGATCCCGGCAATCTCGAACTCCTCGTGCTTGCCGAGAAGGTGGGCATGGCCATTCCGGTACCACAAGCCCAGACCCAAAACGTCACCATGACTGCGGAGATGGCGCTAACCTTGGTTTCCCGTAACCCTGATCCCGCCTATGGCATGGCGATCCTGTGGCGGGCCATTGCCCACGAGCCGCAACGCCTGCCGTTGTATGCCGAACTTCTGCGCATTACCCACCAGCAACGTCGTGTCGAGGATTATATCAATACCTTGATATTACTTTTCCTGGCCGTGGGCACTGGCGGCAAAACCCTTCGCGAGCGTATGTTGCGGGTAGGTGAGGATCTCGGTCCCCACCCCCTGTGGGGCACGCTTGCACAATGGAATGGCGACTTGGAAGTATTGCGGCAACTGGCCAGATCACGCCACCTGGAGATTCCAGCCAGGTTGTCCGGTGACGCTGAAGATAGCCGATGACCACGCTTGACAAGCTTATGCCGCGCTAACGACAATCGCCTGCGGCCGCGAGCTTAGCACCATCTGGTGTGGAGCAGGTGCTGAAGCAGGCAGAGAGGGAGCAGCAGGGCATGGATTTGGAGGAAGTCAACCGCCTCGTGCGGTCCGATATGATGGCGGTGAACAGCGTCATCCAGGAGCAACTGCGTTCCGGGGTGCCGACTATCCCGGCCATGGGCACTTACCTGATCAATGCCGGTGGCAAAAGGCTGCGCCCCATCGTTCTGCTACTGGCCGCGCGTATGGGCGGTGAACGCGGCCCACGTCCGGTACCTCTGGCTGCGGTCGTGGAGTTCATCCATACAGCCACGTTGCTGCATGATGATGTAGTCGATGGTTCCGAGTTGCGGCGTAGCAACGCGACGGCCAATCAACTCTGGGGCAATGCCGCCGCCGTACTCGTCGGGGATTTTCTGTACGCCCGATCCTTCGAAATGATGGTACAGGACGGCGATATGCGTATCCTCGCCACCATGGCGGAGGCCACCAGCGTTATCGCCCAGGGCGAGGTCGCGCAACTGGAGAATGCCAACGACCCTGATCTGAGTCCCGAGGCGTACTTCTCGGTCATTGAAGCTAAGACCGCCAAGCTTTTTGAGGCGGCCGCGCGTATTGGAGCGCTGGTAAATAACCTGGATGCGGCTGCGGAAACTGCGTTGGCGCACTATGGCTCCCTGCTCGGTATGGCCTTCCAGTTGATGGATGATGCCCTGGATTATTCCACCAGTGCCGAAAAAATGGGCAAAAATCGGGGCGATGACCTCGCTGATGGCAAGGCGACCTTACCCTACATTCATGCCATGCAACATGCTACAGCAGCAGAGCGGGCCATTCTGCGGGAAGCACTTTGCGCTGATGCGCCGACCGTCTTTGCACCGGTCTGGGAAATCATTGCCAGAACAGGGTCAATTGATTACACTTTGCGCGTCGCGGAGGAAAAGGTGGATCAAGCTATTGCTTGTCTGGCCGGGTTCCCAGGCAGTGTGGAGAAAGAGGCCTTGGCTTTTTTGGCAGCATTTTCTGTGCGGCGTGATTTTTAAAGGTATGTTATCGGGGCGTGGCTCAGCCTGGTAGAGCGCCGCCTTCGGGAGGCGGATGTCGGAGGTTCGAATCCTCTCGCCCCGACCAATTGAGAAAAGGCCCGCATCGTCGGGCCTTTTTCATAGTCGTTTGGTGATGGTCTTTTTAGCTTTCCTGGTCGATGCGCCTGTATTAGGAAATAGGGGCGCCTTGGCATCACGCGGGTGTGTTTGCCGATGCTGAAGTGGCTTATTCTCGCAGCGTTTGCTGTGATCCTGTTTTATGGCCGGCGCCAGAAACGCCGCCGTCCGCAAGTTTCTGCTGTGGATCGTTTAGTGCGTTGCACACGCTGCAGCCGACATCTTTCCATTCATGCGGCGGTCTGCCGGGGTGATGGAGATTACCGTTGCCCACAACACGCCGGAGACGACCAGTGAACCCTGCCGTATCGTCTTTTCGGGTCTGGCTCTATGCGGCCTTTCCCCTGATCGCCTATTTTTTTTCCTGGTATTACAACGGTCAGTTGATCCCGCTGCTGGTAGCCACCAGTATGGTTCTAATGGTCTGGGGAATTGTGGTTTGGTGGCCGCGCCTGCAGGACGGCCTGCCCTGGCCG
>JAKAFG010000017.1 GCA_021818125.1 Pseudomonadota bacterium
CCGACCCGTTACAAACGTCTGCACGTTACCGCTCGTGCTCCCTGGTCAACTCAGCTTACGTACTGCCTTGTAAGCTCCGCCCTTCAGGGCGGGGTAGTTGACGCCAACCACTCCTTCCCCGCTGGGGATTCAATCCACTGCTGCGCCGTCTCGTACCCGGTTTGATATAGCCCCTCTTTCTGCGCCCGCGTCATGCTCGTATCGAGGAACCCGAGATTCCCGGCAGGAAGGCGCACAATCGGGATCCCGGACGCCTTGGCCAACAGGACCATGTCTTGCTCGCTGGCCGACAGCATCATGGATATATCACGCTGTGCCTGATCGATGAGCCCTGTGACCGGGCCGATGGGGGTGTGCTCTGTGACCTTGAGACCGAGGCGCTTGTGCTTGCCGGGCAGGTAATTGATGCCGAGGTTATCGCACATGCCACCGTCTTGATAACGCCCCTCATACGCGGGATACACGCCGGGTATGCTCATGCTGCACAGAATCGCCTGCCATACTGGCATATCCGGCAATAGCCAGCTATCCCACGTCCGGGTTTTTCCGGTGGTCAGGTCGCTGCAAATCGCCGTGAACGGAATCTGACAGTCGGCCATCGTCTGATCGTCTGTGATCTTGCGTAGCCACGCGATAGCGTTGCGGTTACTGGCTAAGTACCCACGGAACGGAGCCAGCCAAGGGCGCATGGGGATCAACCTGGCGTAGTCGGCATTCATGACTTCGCTGTACAGCGTGGATGGGGAATGCCCCAGCGCCAGCAATCCAGCGACGATGCTGCCCGCCGATGTGCCGACCAGCGCGGATGGTCTGGTATATTTCCACAGCGCGGTAACGGCTCCAACCTCCAGAGATCCTAATGTACCGGCTCCACTAATGGCCCATTCAGATTTAGGTAAAATCATGCACCACCTCCACGTCGCTCATGCGGTATTGATACAAGTCAATCGCTAAATTGATTTCTTCCGATTTTGAATGGTTCCTCAAGCGACTTTTCTACGCTCCACCCGAGATTTTTTATCCTGTTCCGCAGGCTGTAATAATTAACCCCTAGTTCCGATGCCCATACCTTCAAGGGCTTGCATTCTCCTTTGTAAAAGGCTGTCAATGTATTTTGTTTGTTTCTTGCTTGTTCATAATTGTCAGCCCATCTACAATTTTTAGGCTCGTAGTTTCCGTTTGTGTCTATTCTGTCAATTGAGTGTTTCGGTGAAGGCGATCGCCCCATATCTTCCACAAAGTTTTCGTATTTCGTCCACCGATGACATACCGATATTCCTCTCCCACCATAATTTGGGTATGCTTTTATGGTCTTATCATGGCATCTCCGAAGGATGCCGCGCCATATTCTATATTCCCTTGCTAGCTTCCCTCTTTTGGCCTCCCCGTGCTTAGTGAAAATCTCTATGTTTCTATTTTTCACCAAACAGCCGCATGATTTTGTTTTTCCATCTACCAGGTGGTGAACACGAACAGTTTTGCGCGTACCGCAATCGCATAAGCACTCCGCAAACTTTATGCCCCTCTCTTTCGTTTCATTGATGACAGTGAGAGAGCCAAACCTTTTTCCTGCCAAATTGCAGTACTTGCTTTTAACCTTTTCGCAACCGCAAGAAGTTTGGCCATTCCTTAGATTCGAGCAAGCCACATATAACTCTTTCCCGCACGCGCATCGACAAAACATAGACCAGTGAGATTTTACAATATCAGATGGCCCTATTGCAGTTAATCTACCGAAAACCTCGCCAACTTCGACCGGCTTTCTTTTGCGCCCCATGGTTCTCTCCTAGAAACGATATTTCTACGAGATATAATACTAAAGATCATCATGAATGACAACCTCAAAAGGCGAAAATTTAACCCCGGCCTTTAACCTTCTTTGCATAACAAAAAGGGGCCACGGAAGATAATGTATCCCGGCGTCTTTACCTCTATGGTGCTGCGGACACAAAAGCATACCCTGGGCGCCCATGTCATCAACAAACTTATAAGGGTCATCGGCAGGGTCAAAACTTTCCCAGTCAAAGTTTGGGAAATCTTTTTTCACAATCTCCCAATCAATTTGATCCGTTGCGAACGATCTCTCAATACCAAAGTGGTGCGCTTCCAGCGGCGCGCCTACTTCTTCTTCAGTTCTATTGCAAATCCAGCACCGCCCGCCCACGCGCTCCATCAAAATCTTCTTGGTGCGAATGAACAGCGGGGTTGCCGCGCCACGATCGGCGTGCTCCGGTATCTCAACCTCGACCGAGAGCGTTTCCTTTTCTTCGTGGGCGGCGGTCATAACATCTTCACCCCAAAGTGATACAGTCCAATCGAAGCCCCGACGATCAGCACCGTGCGCACGATCTCGCGGATGATCTCCGCCTTGCGGTTTTCCTCGGCCTGATCTTCCGCATTCGCCGTGTCGATCTCTTTTTGCATCCGGGCTTTTTCTGCCGCTTCCATGCTGTCCTTCAGCGCCTGAATGGCCCCCTCGATCAGCTCGATGCGTTTGAACGCCCGATCCAACGCCCTCGCATCCTCCTCACGTTTCGCGGAGGCGATGGCGAGCTGGTGCATATCATCAGCCAGCCGCTGCAGGCTCTGGTTGATATTGCTCATCTGGTTTTCGAGAAACGACAGGCGGGCATGGATGGCGGGTAGGGATTCATCGGCCATTCTTCGTCCTTTTTTGAGCATAAAAAATCTGCAGAAGCGGGTTGTTAGGGTTGAGAGTGAGGGGTTATGGCCACACCACGGTCTGCACGGCGCTGACCGTAGTCGCTGCATCAATTTGGGCATATAGAGCATTCTTCTGGCCTAAGGCCGTCTGATATGCAGAACCGATCAATGCAGCAACAGACATACCCTCGGCAATCGTCATGCTGTGCGGGGCTTTGGCAGCGTCAAACAGGGTGATGCTCGTCTGGCCCATCTGCTGCGCCAGTTGGCAACCGAGGAAGATGCTGTTGCCGGACGCCATGCCACCTTCCCAGGCGATGCCGTTGGCGTCTGTGACATTGGCCGTGGAGGCCGTGAGAAAGGCGGACTTGATGAGGGCGGATTGAGCCGCCTTGGCGATGCCCAATTGCACCGACGGCCATGCGGTATCCAGTTTGGCCGCAGTCGGCTGGGCGCCTAGTTTGGCGGTATTCCACCTGCTGATCGTGGGTTCTCCGATGAACGTCCGGGAAATGGTGAAGTCCACCAGGGGAATCGCCGTCGGGTAGAGCTGGAGAATGATTGCTGTAAGGTCCATGTCAGGGTCCCAGGAATAGAATATTCAAAGAGGCAGCTATACCCACCATCGGCGCTCCGGCATAGGAGAACATCTTGAGGGTGGTACCCGCCGTGTAGCTCTCCACCTTCGTGTTGATCGCTCCATTGCGTGGCGGCTGTCCAGTGGCGGGAGTGGGCGTCATAAACCACACGTCGGAGGGAGAATCCTGCGCGTTCGCGTTCGTATTCAGCGAGTAACTGATTCCCGTCGGAGAACTATCGCTATAGCGATAGTTCGAGATGATCAGGTATTTGCCCGTGATCGGGACGGTGTATTCCTGAGTGGCGCTGCTCCAACCGGCGGCGGTATCAACAACCACCCTGCTGAAGGGGATTTGAGAGAACGCCCCGTTGGAGTAACCCGGAGGGGTGCCGGACGGCGTGACGGCGCCCGTGTCCGTGTAAGATAGCCCGGAGACTCCGCTCACCAATAAAAGAGCGGATGCCGGATTACTGGTCGTCGATCTGTAGACGGAATAGGAGACCGCGCCGGTCTGCGCCGCCCAGCTCACCGTATTGGAATTTGTGGTGCCAGACCCTGTAGTAACGTGCGGTGCTGTGTAGGGCACAAACATCGGGCCGTCTGCCAGGACGGGGGCTATCCAATAGTAATAGGTAGTCGAAGCGGGGAGGGTGCCACCCGTGGTGGATGTAGTCGCCGTCGAGGGTCCTGTGTGATAAGAATTCGTCACCTGTAAAAACGTTCGCGTATTGTTCATCGGCGCATACCCCAGCGCCCCCGTCACATCCGCACTCTCCAGCGTCACCGCCCCTGTGCGGGTATTGAAGCTGGTGACGGGAGTCCCGTTAATGATATTCCCGACATTCGTGCCGTCCGTATAGATCATCTGCGCCCCCGGCACGAGCACCAAGGGCGTTGCCTGGCCAGAAGTCTGGACGGATAACGCGTCGCCGGTGGTTTCATTCTCGACAAGCCATTCCTGCGCTGTTGCGGGGAAAACCACGGCGGTAGCGCCCGTCAGGACCCCTTGCAGGCTGATAATTCTAAACGGGTACTGTTCCGCCGTCAGGGTCAGCGTGCCCGTAGGAAGCGCACCTGCTGGCGTCACTGAGCCGGTGTCGGTATAGGTCAGCGTACCCGCCAGCACGTTCGCTATCAGCAGTTCACCGCCAGCCGTGCGCCCGTAGATGTTGGCCGAGGTCGCACCAGCCGGAAGCGCGGCCCAAGTCAGCGTGTTTTCATTCGTCGCCGTGGAGCCGCCCGTGGTAATGGACACCTCAGCCGATGCGGCAGACTCGCCCCACGGATAGACCGCGCTGATCCGGTACGTGCAATCGGTCGAGGCCGCAATGGTGCCGCCCGTGGTCGCCGTTGTCAGCGCCAGACCAGTCGGTGCGCCGATCTCCACCACCGCGCGCCCGGTGAGGTCATAGCCCGCTGGCCGCGTGTCCGTGATGGTCGTGATAGCCGTGCTGCCAGTGACCACCGTCGCCATCGGGATGTTTCCGGTCAGATAGCCCGTGGTGTTCACACTGACCACCCCCTGCACGGTCCGTTGCACGTAGTTCGTGGCGCTGGCCGTCATGCCGATGGTGCCAGCGGCGATAGTGACAGGTGCCCCGCTTCGGTAGAGGGTGGCGCCGTAATAGCCGTAGGTCAGGCCGGTGGTGGTGTTGGGGTTGTTTCCGAATGCGGCAGGCAGGGAGCCGATGACGGAGTCGAGGATGTTCAGGTCGTTATTGACCGTGACTTCGGGTTGTAGCTGACCGGAAACCAAGAGCGTCATGCCAAGTTGGGGAGTTGTCGCCATTTATATCTCCGCTGGTGCCGCGCCGGTGGTGCCGCTGGTCACGGCCCCGCGACCGACGGACTGACTGAGTTGATAGAGATTGTACGCAATTCCCGTCTGTCCCGCACTAAATCCGTCTGCAGACTGCATGGCGGCAGTGTAAACCGTTTGCCATGGCGCTGTCGTGCTTAATGGCACCTGGATAGTACGCACTACGGTTGTGCCGCTGAGTATGTCGATGCTCCAGCCGGTCGTGTCGGGATCGAGATACGGGATATAGCCAGATGCGAAATCCCCGTTATATCTTGCACGCGGCACCCACGAGATCGTCCAATCCCCGGAGGTGTCCACGGTGGTCAACGCTTCGCACGGTGCCCACTGCATCAAACTGGCCCCACTCGGCTCATAGCTCTTGGCCGGGGCGTTCCCCAGATCGCCGCCCATCATGACCACCTTGTACAGGTAGGCATTATTGAGCATCGGTGGCGTGTACGGCTCTTTGCTAAGGGCTGAGGGAATGGCATAGAACGGCTCGCCTGCCTGGTGCGTGCCCATGGCCCACTCGGTCCCGCGTCGGCCTCTGAGCAGCCTACCAAGGCGATAGAACGGGTTGCCGAGGCTGTCTGTCATCAGGGTGGCATTCGCGAACTGGATCAACTCCGATCCGAGCATGGCCCCGTTGGCGCCGTTCATCACGTTCAGGTCAGGCGCTGGCGTCAGGTCGCCGCCATTGCCGAGCAGGTACACATCCACCGTGCTGAAGTTGTCCCAGGTGTACGAGTTGTTGTTGTTGTAAGGCCCGGTCGGTGCAGGCAGCACGGTGTTCGCATATCCCGCCAGCGTGGCGCTGATCTCAGTGGTCAGTTGCGTGTAGGTGTTGCCGCCGTCCGAGGATTGGAAGATGGCCGCGCCGGGGAATGCGTTGCCGGTCGAGTAAGCGCCCGTCATGAAGCGCATACCCGTATCCGTCGAACTCAGCGGCGGCGGTTCGGTGAGCACCATCTTGGGCACCCCGGCATTGGGTACCGTCTGCACCATCTGCGGAGCCGTGGCGATAGGGTGCGGCGTAGGACTGCCCGGCACTTGCGTCGTCGCCAGATTTGCCGGAGCGGCCAGGAGCGCCGTGATGCCGCCGGTATTGGGCTGATAGTTCGGGAGCGCCGGTGTCGCATAGCCAGCGCCCGCCAGCGCGTTGATGCCGTCGATGCAGGCCGTGAAGTCGAGCACCGGGATGCCGTTCTTCTGGCCCATCTTGACCGTCAGGATGCGGCATGTCCCGAAAGGCAGCGTCCACACGTCACCGGGTTCGATAGCCAGCCACTTGTAGGACGTGGTGAAGCTGTACTGCATCCTTTCCGCGTGTGGGAGCGTACAGGCCAGCGCGGCGATGTTGTAGGCCGTCTGGTCGTCGAGGATCAGCGGCAGGTCGAGCGTGATCTCCTTGCCGGACTCGTAGGACTCCAGCGCAAAGACCTGCTCATATTTTTCCCAATTCAGCGCCGGGCTGATATACCTGATCTTGACCGAGCGGGGCAAGTCCACACCCGAGATGCGCGAGGCCGTAAAGGGAGTCTGGGCGTTGGCACTGACCTTGTCGAAGCCTAGATCCTCCAGCGGGATCACTCCGAGCGATGGCTGGCCCCATGGCACGAACTTGAGCACCCCGCCACTGTCCACCATGCTGAAGAAGTACGCCTGCGAGAGCCGTTGCAGCATGGATCGCGCCGTGACCGTATCGCCGCGCACGAAGTTCACCGGGATGGCTGGTAACAGGGATACGTCATATTGTATCAGCCCCGCGCGTTGGCAAAGGATTTCTACGGCGGCGGGGAGGGTCATGGTGCCAGGGATGATCTCTATGCCCGGAGGTAATAGCTTGTACAGATTGCCTACAACATCCCCGACCCAGACATAGGTGCCGTCATAGGTAATGCCCCTTGGGGTTTGTGGAGTTTGGTCAGCGGGATTGGGAATATATGGCCCCACGATGCCATTTTGTCCCGGATAGCTCACTCCATCGAGGATGAGGGTATAAGTGCTTCCCGTCTCCGGATTCAGCCATTGCATCCCACCATTCGTCATGCCCACCAGATAGCCGCTCGGCAATGCGATGACTTGACTGGTCCATTGGGGGATCGTCGGCCCGCTATAGGTTTTGAGAATCGCGCCGCTGACAGGGTCGAGCGCATAGAGTGTGGTGGTGGAGAATGCGAACAGAGACCCGGAAGTTCCGACAATTGCATTCCACTGCGCGCCCGGCACAGGGTTGTAAGAGCCGAATGCGCTTGTGGCGGTGTCGTACCAGAATATAGGATCGTTTGCTTGCTTCGTGACCCAGAACAGATACTCGCCGGATGCGATGATGTTGGTTACGTATCTCGCATTCGTTTGCGCTGCGCCGGGCAGCATAATATCCGGGTTTTGCGCTTGGCCGCTTTCCATCAATGAAACCAGATAAAGCAGGCTGATCCCTCCGATGCCATAATAAATATTACCAATCAGCACCATATTACTCTGTAAGTATTGTAAGCCATTAGAGACTTCATTATACAAGAGAAGGGGAATAATCGCGGGGGATGACTCATTGATTCCCACAACAGAATAATTAATCCCGGTTATTGGATCGTTATAATAACCCCCGCTTCCCCCCGCCAGAATCAGACCGTTCGTCGAAGACGGGCCTATGATGTTACCGGTGACACCTACTGCGCCGGATGGTACAAAAGTATTTTTGCCAGGATCGAAATTGGCATATGTGGCTGAATTATTATTGACCCACGGTATTAAAATATGCCCGTTTATTGCCGTAGGATTTACCCAATTTAGCCCCCCCTTATACGGCATCCCGATATATTCCAGGATTTGCGGCGGATTGAGCGCCCCCTGAGTCACTACCTCGAAAGTGAGTGGCGGAATCGTCGCCCCCGGTCCAAGGTTCAGCGGATTGAATACGATGTAAGCCACACCCCGGTAAGCGACGCCTTCCCCGATAGTAGGGTCTGCGGGTTGCGTCTCGGTGCCGAGGTAGCAAGTCCACGGCCCCAGCGCTGAGCCGCCGGTCTGGGTGTCGTTCTGGGTAGCGCTGGTGAACGTCTCATAATGGGTGGAAACAGTCGGGCCCGACTTCTTGCCGCCTCCCTGATAGGTGTTCACGGCGACCGGCTCATTATCCGAAAAGATGAGATTGCCACCAGCCCAGATTTTCTTGATGCCGACAATCGGACCTTCACAGACGGCAAACGCTACCGGCGCGTAGTAAAACGCTACCGTCTGATTGCTGCCGCCCTTGCCGCCGCTCATTTCTTGTGTATCTGTTCCATCTGGGCCTGAGCAGTACCAGTCCAGATGATGTTGCCGGACACGCGAGCCGTGCCGAACACTTGAGGGATGCCGGTGCCATACTTGGAGGTCGGGATATTGAGGTCGGTGACGTATACGGGAGCGGGGGTGCCACCAAAGAACGCACCGCCGACTGCCCCAGCCACCGCGCCGACTACCGCGCCGATAGCCGTACCAATGCCGGGCACGATAGAGCCCACCATGGCCCCCATGCCCATCCCGGTCATTGCCCCGGATTCAGCCCCTCCCGCGCCGCCAGCCATTATTCGTCTCCCCAGATTGTGAAGTGTGTTTTTGGGCCTGCGATGCGCTTGCCGAACCACGCATGGCAATCAATCCCGCGCATGTGCCACCAGAACCAGAGCCGATTAATCATCGGTCAACCCCGGCACGAGCCACGCATGGGGATGACGCGGCATGAGCGACTCCAGAGGGTCGATGCACACCATGTGCTTGTAGGCGTAGCTGTGGATGATCTGGCCGCGCGGGAGCAGGAAGGCCATGTGCGACTGAGCGCGGCCGTATTGGAAGGTGAGCACGTCGCCGGGCTTGGCATCGGCCAGCGGAATCTCGATCGCGCCGTGAGACTGCAGGCCGCGCACGATGATCTCGTCGGTTCGGTTTAAGTACCACTGAGACGATAGACGCGGCGGCATGGCGTCGGAAGGCAACAGGCCTACATTGCGCCAGACACCGTAGCAATAGCCGCCGCAGTCACACCCGGCGCCCTTGCAGTTTTGAAATACTTGATAAGGCGTGCCAAGCCATGACCTAGCTTCTTCAATCAGGGCCGATCGAGTGCAGGTCATTCTACCCTCGCAAATTCGCCGTGGTATTTTTTAGCGGCCAAACAATAAGCGTCATAACATACTTTTGGGTCATCAGAGAAGCATAGGTGGATTGATTTCCCATCTATTGTAATCCTTGAGTGCCACATAGATCGCTGTGTTTCCCAAAATACTCCCTTATATCCGCTTCTGTTTGTGGATGCTGCTCCGCGATTGCACCCATTCTGTGACCGAGAGCATATCCTTATGTTCTCTTTGCGATTATCTAGAGTCGCATGGTTAATGTGGTCAACCTGCTCACCCTTCCCTGCATTGAGAATTATTCTGTGCATATAAAGCGGCCTTAATTTTCCTTCCCGCTTTAATGAGTTTGCGCGCGCATAAAATGATTTTGTATAATTATTCCATTGGGCTTGCCAGCTATATTTATTCACAAGCTCAAAATCTTCGTCATCAACAAGAGCAACTTGTCCGCGCGTAAGGGGTATTTCGATCATCTCAAGCCTCCGTGCTTGATCAGTTGCGCGGCAAACCTCCCCGTTCAGGGGGAGGTCAAGAGCGCGGCGGGGAGGTGGCTCAATGCCACCGCTCCCGCCCTTGCAGGGTGCAGCCCTAATCCGGTGTTTGTTGCTGCTCGATGTACTGGCGAATAATGGAAATGGGCGCGCCTCCGCAGCTTCCGGCAAAGTACGATGGAGACCAGAGCGCTCCACCCCACAATTTCTTGCTGACGCTGGGATAATTCTTTTTGCGGATCATGCGGCTGGAAACCCCCTTGAGGCTGTTCACCAGTACCGAAACGGACACGGTCGGCGGATAGTTCACCAGCAAATGCACATGGTCATCCTCCCCGTCGAACTCCACCAGTTCCGCGTTGAAGTCCTGGCAGACGGCGGCGAAGATGCCGCGCAGGTCGGTCAGCACCTCGCCGGTGAATACACCACGTCGGTACCTGGTCACAAAGACCAAATGAATATGCAGGTTAAAAACGCAATGCCTGCCATGTCTTATCTCGTTTGCATCGGTCATCGGCCAAGCATACAATAGAACCATGCTGATTCGCAAAGCCGTGCGCTACCGATTGGAACCCTTACCTGAGCAGGAACATCTCCTGTCCCGTGCGGTCGGTTGTGTGCGCTTCGTCTGGAATCGGGCGCTCTCGGTCCAGAAAAGTTATCTGGAGCACGGTTGCGGCCTCTTGTCCTATGTGGACATGGCCAAGTGCCTGACCACCTGGCGGAACGGGGTATCTTTCGGCTTTCTGTCCGAATCCCCCGTCCACCCCCAGCAATGGGCGCTGAAGTTTTTGGAGCGGGCGCTCAAGGATGCCTTTGACAAAAGCAATCCCAAGCGATTCCCGACCTTCAAGAAGAAGGGTTTGCACGACAGCATGCGCTATCCCGACCCGGAACAGATCAAAATCGACCTCCGGCCCCAGGATGCCGATGGAAGGACGCTGTTCCCCAAAATCTTCCTGCCGCGCATTGGCTGGGTGAAGTTCCGCAAATCCTGCATCATCGGTGGTGAAATTCGCAATGTCACCGTCAGTCGCTCAGGCGGACACTGGTATGCTTCCATTCAGACCGAGAAGGAAGTCCCGGACCCCGTACATCCATCCACTACCGCGGTTGGTGGCGACCGGGGTGTGGCGAATCTGCTCACGTTGTCCGATGGCACCATGTTCCTGCCAGTGACGGCCTATCGCGACCTGCAAAAGCGACTCGCCAAAGAACAAAAGAAACTGGCGCATAAAGTGAAGTTTTCGGCCAACTGGAAAAAACAGAAGGCCAAAATCACGCGACTGCATCAGCGCATCGCGGAGATTCGCAAGACCGTACTGCATCAGGTCAGCACCGCCATCAGCAAAAACCACGCGGTCGTGGTGCTGGAAGATCTGAAAGTACGGAACATGACGGCGTCCGCAAAGGGCACCGTCGAGCAACCCGGACGCAATATCCGGCAGAAATCAGGACTGAACAAATCCATTCTCGATCAGGGCTGGGGTATGCTCAAACAGATGCTGGGCTACAAGCTTCAGTGGGCCGGCGGCATGCTGCTCCTGGTGGACCCGGCCTACACCTCGCAAATCTGTCCGGTTTGCGGTGTGGTGGATGCCGGAAACCGTAAAGTACAGGCAGTATTCCGTTGCCTGCACTGTGGGCATGAAGCCCATGCCGATGTGAATGCGGCACAGAACATCCTCGCAAGAGGACTGGCAACCCCATATGGGGTTGCGTCAACGGCAGGGCTTGCCGGGGTAGTCTGTTCTCCAGAGTAACGGGGAGTTGTGTCGGCTCAAAGGGGCCGGGGCAATCGAAGTGGCTGAAGTAGGGCCGCTGCTGGCAGAAAGGAATCCTCGCCCTTCCCGATCTCAAGATCGGCAGCCGTAGGCTGAGGGCGAGGAGGATGTCAACTCCAAGATAGGGGCGGCAACAGGTGGAGTGCCTGCTTTCGGGTTGCATCCCTAGCCGTGGATTCATTATATCATGCTCCTCATTTTTTAACACTGGTGCCAGTTCCAGTTTGTGGCGTCGTATATAAGGCTTGGGGTTTAATTCCAGCAAATCCGCCGAAGTTTAATTGATTGGCAAACTTAAATTGACAGGCTGGCAATGTTTTAATGCACCCCACCTGTATATTAAAAGTGTCTCCAACGGCAACAGGTCTTTCAAGGGGAAGCCAAAGCTGCAATTTTCCGCTATGGCAGAACTTCACTTCCCGGCTCAATCCAGATGCTTGCCCGCTTGTCATCGTCAAAAAACCTTGACTGAAAAAATCAGAGTAGGGCGGCGCAATCGTCCCACCGGATGCCGACCCATTGTCGGTCCAGCTTGTGCCGGTCACCGTCGCAAGCAGCGTCTGGTTGAACCGCCCATAGACGTTGTAGGCCGTCGCCCCAGGCACCGCGTTCCAGGACAACGTGATCGTCGATCCCACCGCGTTGCCGGGCAGCACCGCTTGGAAGAGCGACTGCCAGAAGGTCGGCAGGCCCTGAATAAAGAGCGCCGTATAAATCGAACTGATGGGACTTGGTGCGGATTCGATACCGTCCACAATGGCCGAGACGCTGTAGCTGTATGGTGCGCCCTCGGTTGGTGCCAGATACTGCGTGCCTCCCGATTGGCTGGGCAAGACTGGTGTTGCGCTTAACTGTGGCGGTGTCGGGCTGTTCGGTGTGGCTGGCACATTGGCATTCATGCCCACGTAGAACTCCACCGCGTTGATGATGCTGCCCACGATGGCGCCCTGATACACCTGCCCGCTGGCGTTGTAGAAGCAGCCACCCACGCCTTGAGGGTCCTGCGTCGCGCCGAACTTGTGCCGACAGTTGGCCGTGAACTCAATGCCGATGTACTGGCTGAGGTTCCACATGTTACTGAAGGCTTGGGCGCTAAAGCCTTTGTCAATGTAAGTAATCTTTCCGATGCGTCCGCCGAAGATGGGGATAGCGCCTAATCGTAGTGCACTGAAGTCCATCCCCGCGTTGTAATGATTGGAGACTTGGGCGGCTGAAAGCGGCATATCATAGATGGCCACATTCGACAGGAGGCCGTTAAAATATTCCCGGTACTGGATACACGCCCCTATATGTAGCGCAGCAGTCCCAGCGGATTGAGAATACGCTGCACCTCCAGAGGCAACCAAAACCCCATTTTGGTAGATCTGGGAGCCGGATGCACTAAAAGTGACAACTACGTGGACGTATCCCGTTGGAAGTGCTGATGGTGAGCTTAGTTGGTTCGCGTTGGAGTACACAATGCTTGCGGAGCCAGACAGTGATCGGACGCGGTACCCCCCGTTTTCCCCTGTAGAAACCCAATCTCCTATGGCTGAATAATTGTTTATCTTTACCCATGCTTCAACGCTCCCCTCGGTCAACGGGCACAATAATGAGGAAGCAGGGACATCAATATAACCGCTAGACCCATTAAATAGCATAGCACCAGGTGCTCCAGGGATGCCTGGCTGCCCTAGGGTTACGCCCGGTTCGATGGTGCCATTAAGACCATTCCCGCTCTTGTCATAAGCAACCGTCCCAGTTGTCTCATCCAGTGGCCAGTAGGCCCTTGGTTGGTCGCCAAGGATGGTTTGAGCATAAGAAGGCGGCGCTACCCACGAACACAAGGCATACTCCACCTGCGCGAAGTCATACAGCCCCTCCAGCACGGCCTGCTCCGACAAGACCGGCGTCCATCCGGCCACCACATCCTGCGTGCTGACCGTGGCGTCGCTGGTCAGATTCATCTTAAGCACGGATTGCCCGGCGATTGGCACATATTCCTGGCCATCCACCGTCAGGGGCGCGTCGTGATCGGTGTAGCCATAGATGGCGCCGTTCGTCAGCGTCACCTTGATGAGTGTGGCGACTGTTCCAGACTCAATGGCGGCGAGGAGGGCCGGGGCGATGGTTTTCACTCGAAAACCTCCATGAACGTGATCTTGCCCACCTTCGCCGGAGCCGTCCCAGCCAATGCGCCCCCCATGAGCAGCGTTGCGCCCAGGTCCATCCCAAAGCGCACGGCGAACGCGAAGGAACCGGACGCCGTGACTGGCACACCATAAGCCGGGCAACTGCCAGCCGGGAACGTGACCACCGGCTGCTGGCTCAGAATCTGAAACGTGAAACCGGTCGCGCTGCCGTTCACCGTGAGGCCGGATGGATGCCAGATCGGGTGCAGGATGCTAGCCACGGGCACCAGGAGCGGATAGTTCTGGGTGCCCGTACCGTTCACCGTGGGAGCAGCCACACCTTGCGGATAGCCGGTATCAGTGAAGGTGAGTGCCGTAGTGCTGCCGATCAGCATGCCGCCCTGGTAGACGTTGTAGCTGGTCGCCCCGGTGACCGAACTCCATGAAATCGTGTTGCTGTTCGTCGCCGTGGTGCTGCCGGTGGTGATGCTGGTGGTCGCGCTCTCTGTGCTCTCGCCCTGGGCAGTCAGCGCCGTGACGCCATAGGTCAGGAGAGTGCTCGCCGCTATCGTGCCGCCTGTCGTGCTGGTGGTGACCGTCGGCGCTGCTGGCGGATTGATCTGCGTCCCAGTGCCGATGTTCACCGCGGTGAAGCTGTTGTAGATCGGGTCGGTGTAGAGCCATGAGAACAGCTTGCCGCCGACCGCGTTCCAGAAGTTCATCAGCGTCTGCATGTCCTCGTTGACGAACATCCAGCCCGGAACCTCCCACTCAAACCGCGTGTAGGCCGAGCGGTTGACGCGATACTCGAAGGTCCCGTTGCCGGTCAGCGCCGTGGGCATTGTGGCGCTGATGACCGTGTTGCGGATCAGATTTCCGAACTTGAGCGCGGGCCACGACAGGCCGGAGAATGCCATATCAGCCCCCGTTGTAGTTCAAGTGACTGGCCGTATTCATGAATAGCTGTGTCGCCTCTGCACGCACCGAATGCAGCGCACCCATGACGCTCTGACTGTCCATCGCGTGTACCGTGAGGTTGAGCGTGTGCCCGGCAGACGCCCCCGACCGGATCGCCTCTGCAGGCCCTGCCGGAATGATCATCTCGCCTTTGTGGATCTGCGCCACCATGTCGTTGGGGATGTTGTCGGCGCCGACAGCGAAGGAGCCGATGACCGAGAACAGGTCCTTGAGGAAAGTCCCGCCTGCTGTGATCCCGGACACAATGCTGCTACCGCCACCAGAAGATTGAAACGGCGCACCAATTGCGGCACCTGCGAACGGACTGGAGGACGAGCCGGACGAGCCGCCTGAAAATGCGCTCCCCAACAGCGAAAAAATGGAGTTGATCGCGCCGCCCGTCTTCTTGGTGAATAGCGACTTGGCAATGGCTTGGCTGATAGCTTGTGCCAGCGTGTTCTCCAGACTCTTGCCGATGGACGCGAAGAAGGAGCCGAACATCTGCCCCCATGTTTTCTGACCGTGCATCATATTCTCAAACAGGCCCGTCATGGCGTGCTGCGTGGTGTTTTTGACCTTCGCCGCATAATAGCCAAGC
This sequence comes from Pseudomonadota bacterium, assembly GCA_021818125.1. Taxonomy (GTDB): domain Bacteria; phylum Pseudomonadota; class Gammaproteobacteria; order Acidithiobacillales; family Acidithiobacillaceae; genus Acidithiobacillus. The sequence continues at coordinate 15,105 of JAKAFG010000017.1, forward strand.
TGCTGACCCATCGCCTGCAAGTGGGTGCGCTGAATCTGGAGGGCCTGCACCAGCTTCGGATCACCCAGGGCCTTGGCGTATTTGATGGCCGCATCAGCCGCCTGGATCATAGCCGGAGCCGCCGCCTTTTGCTCCTGGATCGTCTGCTGTGCCGCCTGCATCTTCGTCAGGCTGCCCGTAGTCACCAGCGCCGCCGTGTTGGTCAACGTCTGGTGCAGGTTGCCCTTGAGCGCGGAAAGATGTTGCATCGCGCCCTGGTACTGATATTGCAGCACCTTGTGATGCCCGATAGCCAGCGCATCCGCCGCCGCTCCTGGGTGTCCAGCCTTGGTCATTTCAGTAGCGATGCCACCATACTTGAGGTTCACCCCGGCGATCTTGGCACCCAGCGGGTTGGTCATCGCCATGAATGCCAGGTGCAGCTTCACGGCTGCGGCGTTCATTTTGGCGGCGACAGCAGTGGCCTTGGCTGCGGCTTTGTCGGCAATGGCGAAGAGGTGGTCTATGGCTTTCTGGTGGGCGTTGGCGATGGCTGCGGCGTGTTTAGCAGCGAGACTGGAGCCCTTGGCCAACCCAGCGGCGGTGACTGGTCCGGTGTATCCCAATCCGGGAGCGCTGGCAGCGGCTGCCGTCATAGCAGCCATGTGCGCCTGCTCATTCAGTAGTGAATGATTGACGATGGGTGATGCGCCTCCCCAATGCGCTGACGCCGCCCCCACAAGGCCAAGATGCACGGGGCCATGGCCGGGCAGCGGATAGGCGTGCGGGTGCAGATAGTGCTTGAACTCAGACCAGCCGGACTCAAGCTGATGGCGCATGGAGTAGGCGGCGTAACCGAATGCGGCGATGGCGGCGATGGCTAAGGTGATAGGACCAGCGAGGCCTGCGATGACGGCACCCAATCCACCGAGACCAGAAGCCAGTCCGGCGACCGCCTCTTCACCCAAAGTGGCCTTTGCCGCCCATGTGACCAATGTTCCGGCAAGCTGCACGCCTTTGATGGCCGAGAAGGCGTCCTTGATGCCCATCAGCCACTCGACGCCCTTGATGCCGAGTAGAAGCGCGGCAAGCGCTCCGGCCCATGCCTCAATGCTCTTGAATATCGGCCAATGGGTGTTGAGGCTCGTGATGGCCTGTGCGACGACACTCACCCAATGGGCCAAAGCAGTGAGGGCTGGCAGGAGTGCCGTGCCAATCTGGACGCCGACAGTCTCCAGGTGCGCCAGCATCTCTTTCTGCTTGAATGCCAGCGTGTGCTGTAGGATGCCAATACCTTTGGTTGGGGCGGCCGATCGCTTCATCTGTGCAGCGGTGTTCATTAAACGCGAGTATTGCTCTTGGTCGTTTATTAGGGCGAGCCCGGTGCCGACATTGGCCCCTCCGCTAACTTTGGAATATGCGGTATCCCAATTGATAATGTCGCGCTTCATTTGCTTTGGTGTCGCGTTTGGATTTTGCTTGTGCACTAAAGCGCGGATGGCTGGCAAAAGCACATCGTGCGCCCAGGCAATCGGATTTTTTGTCCCCTCAGCGCTGCCAGGCAAGATTCCAGGCGGTACCCAGACCCGGCTAGTGCCGCGCACTTTTAGAACCTCTTTGGAATTGAGCAACCCAAGGTTTTCAAGCATTTTGGCTTGAAATATGCTCATCCCCCCGCCAGCCTGCATAGCCTGCAACATCCCGGAGATTGTGCCTGCCTTAGTATTGCCGCCTGCGCCGGCCCCGCCAGCGGCCTTCATCTGTTCGTGGAGCGACGCCAAAACGTACCGGCCTGTCTTTGATAGGGAAAGCGCGCCCCCATACGGGATATTGCGGTAAGACGTTTCCAAATCGCGTGGGGTAACTTTCCCATGGGACCCCTCGGCAATTTGCAAAACTTGCCGAATAACGGCGAGCGCTTTTGGTGCGTTTTCCAAATGGCCCGTCATTTCGGCGACGCCCAAGATGTTGCGAACGATAGTGCCAAGTGGGGATTTGTCGTGCAGGCCAGACTTGAGCACCATCGCGGCCTTGGCGGCCTCCGGCAGAAGTGTCGTGCGTAATTGCGTCTGCGCGGCACCTGCTCCAGGAACAGCAGCATATCCAGCGAGAGCGACTTCTAGTCCGGAGAGTTTTGACATACCGGGCAAGCGCTGCAATTGCGCCGCCTGCTGCAGCATATTGGTACGCGCTGCCTTGGGGATGCCCATCAATTGCATCTGGGCGCGTTCCTGCTGATAACTGGACGCACCTTCAACCGACTTTTTCAGCCCTTCCCCAATCTTGAAAACCCCATAAAGCTCCAGCAGC
>JAKAFG010000018.1 GCA_021818125.1 Pseudomonadota bacterium
TCCGATCTTCTGGAAAGCATCCACGGGGATAAAACCCTGCGGGTCAGCGGCAATGTTCGCGATCCCCAGGCCAAGGTCGGCGCTGTTCGGGCGGCGACCGATAGCCCAGATGATGGCATCCAGCCCACCGAGGCAGTCACCGTCCTGAAAGTGCAGGCACAAGCCATCGGCGCGTTTTTCCACTTCCCGGACCTGGCGTTGGGCAAGGAGACTGATACCCTGATGGAGCATGGCATCCATGAGATTTTCGCGTAGCATCGGCTCGAAATCATTGAGGAAATGCTTGCGACGCATAACCAGAGAAACGTCGCTGCCGAGAGCGTTGAGTACCCCTGCGAGCTCCACCGCGATGTAACCCGCGCCGACCACGGCAACACAGCGCGGCATCTTTTCGAGGGTAAAAAAGCCGTCTGAGGTGATGCCCAGTTCGGCACCCGGAATGTCGGGCCAGACCGGCTGTCCGCCCGTGGCGATCAGAATATGCTCGGCTTCTAGTGTGTTGTCATCCACACGGACCTGATGCGCGCCGGAGAAACGGGCATGCCCGCGAATCAAGGTAACGCCATTACCATTCAGGCCCTGGGCATAGCGGCCATTGAGTCGCCCGATGTAGGCGTCGCGCTGCTGCTTCAGGAGTTCCCAGTGGAAACGGGGTGCTACGGCATCGAAGCCGTATTCTTCCGCCATTTTCATTTGCCCGGCAAGGTGGGCGGCATTCCAGAAGATTTTTTTGGGGACGCAGCCTGCATTCACGCAGGTGCCGCCCAATGGACCGGCGGCGACCAGCGCGGTGCTTGCCCCATAGCGGGCGGCGCGGTTGGCCATGGCAATGCCGCCGCTGCCCCCACCGATAACAATGAGATCATAGAATTGCGTCATGACGTCTCCGTTTTGCAGGGTGTTAAAGCGGATAACGACCCAGAGCCGATGTTAAGACTTTACTTCCCGCCGAAGTATTTCTCCAGATCGTCGGCGCCGCCGATGTGTTTGCCGCCGATAAAGACCTGCGGCACGGTCGAACGTCCGCTCACCGCGCGAATCGTTCGCGAACTGACGCCGGTACCCATACCCGTTTTGATCTCTTCAAAAGCCATGCCGTGCCTCTTCAAAAGTGCTTTGGCGCGGGCACAATGCGGGCAGCCTTCGCGGGTAAAGACGGTGATGAATTCGGGGTCGCGTGCCTCCGGGTTGATGTAGTGGAGCATGGTATCGGCATCAGACACCTCGAAGGGATCACCGGGCTTGTCGGGCTCGATGAACATTTTCTCGATGACGCCATTCTTCACCAGCATAGAGTAGCGCCAGGAACGCTTGCCGAAGCCAAGTTCGCTCTTGTCCACCAGCATGCCCATGCCTTCCGTGAATTCGCCATTACCATCGGGAATCAGGTGGATGTTTTCGACAGTCAGTTCTTTGGCCCAGGCATCCATGACAAAGGCGTCATTCACTGACATGCAGAGGATGTCATCTATGCCATTTTCGCGAAAGGTCGGCGCAAGTTCGTTGTAGCGCGGCAGATGGCTGGAGGAACAAGTTGGGGTATAGGCGCCGGGCAGGGAGAACACGATCACGGTCTTGCCCTTGAAAAGTTCGTCGGTGCTGACGTCGCGCCACTGATTATCATCGCGGGTGCGGAATACGACCTGGGGAACGCTTTGGCCTTCTATGCTGGTCAGTTTCATCTCAATCTCCTGTTTACGCTGCAGTTGCGGCACCATTGCCGATGTGCATCCGATCGGTCCGTGCTGCACATGGACTGATAGTAGACATAGTCTAAAACAAAATCAAGTATTAGATGGAGGCTGTCGGCGTGCGGATCTCAGGCGTTGCCCCAGCCGAGATAGGTAGATGCTGTGTCGAGACCACCATAGCGAATTTGAAAATCCGCCTGGGCGCGGACGACCGCTTTAGCATGATAGGCAATGCCAACGCCCGCCTTGCGGATCATGGGCAGGTCATTGGCGCCATCGCCAATAGCGATGCAATGGCTGGCATCGGTGCCCAGACTGATGGCCAGCAGGTCGAGGAGGTCGGCCTTGGCGGCGGCATCGACGATGTCTCCGAGCACCTGGCCGGTGATTTGCCCGTCGATGATCTCCAGGGTATTGGCGAAGGCGTAGTCGAGGTCCAGCGCTTCTTGCAGGTGGCGGGTAAACTGGGTGAAGCCGCCGGACACGACACCGACCTCCACGCCTTGGGCCTTGGCGGCTGCCACCAGTTCACGGGCACCGGGGCTGAGCCGCAAGCGCTCACGGATGATGGTGTCGATGGTGCTCGCTGGCGTACCGGCCAGCAGACGTACCCGCTCGCGCAGGGAGGTTTGAAAATCCAGTTCGCCTGCCATGGAGCGTTCGGTGATAGCGGAGACCTGGCGCCTGAGACCAAGATGGTCGGCCATTTCATCAATGCATTCAATGCCGATCAAGGTCGAGTCCATATCGGCCAGCAATAATCGGAAATGACCCTTGCCCCAGAGCGGAGTCACGGCAACATCCAGAAAGACGCCTTCCAGGGCTTCAATGAGACGGTGGTTGCTGGCGCCCAAGGGGCCGCTGGGACCGTGCAGGACGAGGGCCAGATCGTCTCCCTGGCAATGGAGCACGCGACCCGGCATAAAGCTTTGCAGATGCAGGGTGGTCAGTGCCCGGCGCAGTGCCTCGGGCTGTGCCGCACCATGCAGTACCAGACGTACAGCACTGCTGGCGCTGCTCATAGGAGCCCAGATCACTTCTCGCTCCTGATGCAGGGCCTGGCGCGAGAGTTCGTCGAGGAAGGGGGCGATTTCGCCGACGGTGACCGGCAAATCCCAGCTTTGCAGCCAGCAGCCCCAAACTTCCTGGTGGCTTTCCACATCCGCCACCAGTTGGCCCATGCTGGCCGGCAGGCTCATGGGGCCGCGTGGGGCGGGACTGAGAATGGCGAGGCGCGTGCTGCTCATGGCTAAATCCTTAGTTGGTCAATGAGTTGCAATAATTCCTGACAGCGCGCTTCGCCATCGGGCAGGTCGCGGCGAATGCGCAGGCGGTGCTCGCCGTCCAGTTGGTAGATGCTGTGGGGCTGCTGGATGAGCTGGATGATTTTTTCAGGGGCCACCTGATTTTCGGCGGCAAATTGCAGACGGGCACCGGCGGGACCGGCGTCGATCTGTTCGATGCCGATCTGGATGGCACTCAGACGCAACTGGGTCTGGCAGAGCAGGGTGCGGGTCGGCGCAGGAATGGGCCCGAAGCGGTCGATCATCTCCACCATGATCTCACCGATAGCGGCATCGCTGCGCACGTCACTGAGGCGCTTATAAAGTTGCAGGCGCAAGTGCACATCGGGCAGGTAGTCACCGGGTATCAACGCAGGTGTGTTGAGATGGATTTCCGGGCCACTGGCACGCTGTTCTTCCAGGCTGCGGGGATCACGTCCGGCACGAATGGCCTCCACCGCATCGTTCAGCCATTCCATGAAGAGGGTGAAACCGACTTCATCCATATGCCCGCTCTGTTCTTCGCCGAGCAGTTCTCCGGCCCCACGGATCTCCAGATCGTGGCTGGCCAGGGCAAAGCCGACGCCCAGATCTTCCAGAGATTGGATGGCATCGAGGCGGCGCCGGGCATCGTCGCTCATGGCGCGGGGGTCTGGGGTGAACAGGTAGGCGTAGGCGCGTTGATGGGAACGACCGACCCGGCCACGCAACTGATGGAGCTGGGCCAGACCGAATTTGTCGGCGCGGTTGATGAGGATGGTGTTGGCATGGGGATTGTCGATACCCGACTCGATAATAGTGGTGCTGAGGAGGATGTCGAAGCGCTGATGGTAAAAATCCAGCATCACTGCTTCCAGCTCGCCCTCGGGCATCTGGCCATGGGCCACGCGCAGGCGCGCTTCCGGTAACAGGCGGCGCAGAGTGGTGGCCATGCGCTCGATGTCGCGCACCTCATTATGCAGAAAATACACCTGACCGCCGCGATGCAGTTCGCGCTGGCAGGCTTCGATCACCGTCGCATCATCCCAGATCTGCACAAAGGTGCGTACCGGCTGGCGGCGCTGGGGTGGCGTGGCGATGATGGATAAGTCACGCAGGCCGGCCAGCGAGAGATTCAGGGTGCGCGGGATGGGGGTGGCGGTCAGCGTGAGAATATCCACCTCGGCGCGCAGGGCCTTGATCCGTTCCTTCTGGCGTACGCCGAAGCGATGCTCCTCATCCAGAATCAGCAGGCCCAGGTCGTGGAAGGCGACATCCTTTTGCAGCAGGCGATGGGTGCCGATGAGGATATCCACCTCCCCGGAGGCCACGGCGGCGAGCACCTGCTTGTGCGTTTTGGCACTCTGGAAACGGGAGAGCACTTCCACCCGCAGGGGCAGTCCGGCGCAGCGGTCCCGGAAATTCTCGTAATGCTGTTGGGCGAGCAGGGTGGTGGGCACCAGCACTGCCACCTGCGCACCACTGTGCGCCGCCAGAAAGGCCGCGCGGAGTGCCACCTCCGTTTTGCCGAAGCCCACATCGCCGCAGACCAGGCGGTCCATGGGGTGGGGACTGGTCATGTCGGCAATGACCGCGTCGATGGTCTGCTGCTGATCCGGGGTTTCCTCAAAGGGGAAGCGGGACACGAATTCCCAGTAGGCGTCATCGGGTGCGGGAAAAGCCCGACCGGTGCGCGCCGCGCGGCGGGCATAGATATCCAGCAGTTCGCTGGCGGCATCAATGGCCTTTTGCCGCGCCTTGGCCTTGGCCTTTTCCCAGTGATTGCTGCCCAGGCGGGAGAGCACCGGTTCCGTCGCACCGTTACCCACATAGCGCGCAATACGATCCAGATGATCCGCCGGGACGTAGACGAGATCGCCGTTGGCGTACTCCAGGACCACGTATTCATTGATGTCGCCCTGCGCGGCAAAGGGCGTGGCCATGCCCTGAAAACGGCCGATGCCGTATTCCTCATGGGTAACGGCGTCACCCGGCTGTAAATCGCCGAGATCGCGAACCAAGCCTTCAATGCTGCGCTGCCGGGCGTTGGCGCTGCGCCGCTGGGCAAAGACGCGGTCACCAAAAATTTGCGCCTCGGAGACCAGCGCCAGTCTGACCAGGCCATTTTCCTTGATGAGCAGGCCGCGTTCCAGGGGTGCCACGGTGATGGCGATCCGTTCCGTACCAGCCAGGAACTCCGGCCAGTCCTGAACCCGGCTGGGCAGCAGTCCGCTCTTGCCAAGCCGTTCTGACAGGGCTTCCTGGCGGCCCGGCGATTCAGCGGCGAGGATGACCCGGCCCCCTGCCGGCAGGTGGCGCAGAAAGGTATCGAGTGAAGCCAGTGGTGCTTCCGGGCTGCCATGGAGACCGGGGAGGGGTGCGGTCGGCAGACGCTCCGCGTCGCCTTCCTGTTGCCCATGTACCAGTGCCCGATCGCGCAGGGCATCCTCCCATTCACTGGGAGTCAGAAGCAGCTCGTCGGGTGACAGTATGGGATACGCCGTATCATGGGTCCGTTCCTCGTAGCGCTCCCGCCAGTCCTGGCGAATGTGCCGGGCGGATGCCTCCAGGCCGGGGGGCAGAAAGACGATACCGTCTTTGGGAAAGTGCATCAGCAGATGACTGCTCTCGGGAAAGAAGAGCGGGAGATAATGCTCGGCCCCTTGGGGTACTTGTCCGCGACTGGCCGCCCGGTATATCTCGGCACGTTGTGGATCACCGCTGAAGCGGGCGCGGAAGTGGCTACGAAATTCCTGCAGCGCGGCAGCGTCCACCGGCACCTCCCGTGCCGGGAGCAGAGAGACCCGCTCGACTTTTTGCAGGGTACGCTGGGTTTCCGGGTCGAAGGCACGGATGCTCTCCACTACTCTATCGAAGAGTTCAATGCGGTAAGGCAAGGGGCTGCCACTGGGAAAGAGATCAATGATCCCGCCGCGCCAGGCCAATTCGCCGGCCTCCGAAACCTCACTGACATTGCGATAGCCGGCGTCGATCAGGCGCTGACGGAAACCCTCTGGGCTGAGGTGGTCGCCCACGGCGAGGACAAAAGCGTGCTGGTCGAGGAAACTGCGCGGTGGCAGGCGTTGCAGGACGGCGGACAGCGGGGCGAGACACACGCCACGCCATTCCGGCAGAGTGGCAAGGGTGGCCAGCCGGGTGGCCGTGGCATCTGCCGGCGGCGCCAGGCGATCATAGGGAAGGATTTCGCGGTCCGGGAAAATCAGCGGCGATGGTAAGTCTGGTGCGAAAAAATGCCACTCGCGCTGCCATTCCTCCACGTCGCGGGCGTTCGGCAGCAGAATCAGCAGCGGGCGCTGCCACTGCCGCGCCATCTGCACCGCCAGCCAGCTATCCGCAGCACCGTAAATTTGACTAAATGCGCGTGCCGCCCCGGCGCGCGGCGGGGTGCCGAGAGAAAGACTTCGATCCAAGAATGTCTGATCTTATGTGAGGACTCTGAAGGGTCCTAGTGTAAAGGGGTGCTATGGAAACTGCAAAACGGGATACCGAGCGACAATCTATTTCTCGCCCTGTGCCTCCTGTCGGTTGCCACCAAAGCATAAGGCCCCTCTCCCGGCCCAGAATCTGAGGGCGCGCACCAGTCGCAATGAACGTTAATCTGAGATAACCTTGAGACGAAGTGGGCAGGGCATCGTTTAATGTGATGGGCGACCGCCGTAGGATCGGTAAAATGGGGGCTCAGATCACACTGAGCAGTGGCCAAGTGGATGCACAGACAGGTAACTACCTGTCAAGGTCATAGATCACATAACAAAAGGAAAAAGTAAAGGATGGGCCGATTGCTTTCGGTGATCAACCGCTATTTGCCGCTACTTTTCTTAATGGTTTTGGTTTTAGCGATCGCCAAAGCGTTCCATCTTTACTGGCCGTTTATTCAATCACGCCTAGTCGCCTTTGTCGCGCATCTGAACCTGCTGGTGCGTTATGGCGTCTGGGTTGTCGTGTTGTTGTTATTCATAGGTCTTGGGGTGTTGGCGGTGTTGAGTCTGATGTCTCATGCCGGACGATTACCGCAATCCATATCGCGGAGGAGATGGATCATGGATATTCTAGATCGCCTAACCAATCGTGTGGCCCTGGAAGAGCGCCTCAGCACCAACGCGGATGCGACCTTTATTGATGCGGATGCCCTCTCCCGTGCACTCAAATCAAAAGTGATCGGCCAGGATGCTATTTGTGACGATCTGGCTGCGCAGATTCGCCGTCGTTTGGCGCTCCAGCAGCGTGGAAAGCCTGTCGGGATATTTCTGTTCGCGGGGAATCCGGGAACGGGTAAAACATACATGGGCAAGCGCCTGGCAACGGAACTGGGGCGGAAACTTCTTCATATTGATATGACACAGTTTTCCAGGGGGATGGCGGGGACGGCCTTGTTCGGGTCTCCCAGGGGGTACGTGGGATCAGACAATTACGGCAAGCTCACCAGTGGCCTGCGTGACAGCCCGGATGCTGTCGTGTTGCTGGACGAAATTGAGAAGGCCGATCCGGAAATCCATAAAAAATTTCTCACGGCGTGGAACGACGGGTTTATCACAGAGGCTTCTGATGGCAAACAGATATCTACCACAAGAGCCATTTTTGTGTTGACCACCAATGCCGCTATTGATGTCTTGGAGGATATTCGCCAGCAGTATTCCCAAGCGCCTGACGAGATGCGCAGAGCCTCCACGAATGCCTTGAAGGAATCAGGATTTGCGCCGGAGGTGCTCAGTCGGATTGACCGGATTTTTGTTTTCTCCCGGTTGACGGGTTTGGATGTAGCCCGTGTTACCGCGTTGGAAATAGAGCGGATGATCGAAGGTTATGGACTGCAGGTGGCAGATCAGGGAATCGATCCGGAAATTCTGTATCGGTTAATGGAGCGTCAGGAGAAACTGGCCGACACGGCTTCTTCCCGTGATCTCATGCGTGCTATCGAAGAATCCATTGCCGACTCTTTGATAGCGGCTAAACAACAGGGGGCCAGATGTGTGGCATTGGTAGAAGGCCAAGGCATTGTTTTCGCTAGGCCGGTAACGTGTCCAGAGTGAAATAACCATGATAGACGGACCCCGCCCGCAAAAATCGCTGAAAAGCAGTTTCGGTCATCTGTGGCGACAGGCTCCATTATGGCGATGGACGCTCATAGGTGCCGGACTGTTTGCATCGGTGACTTTTATTTATCCTCCGTGGCAGTGGGGGGCAGCGACTCCGTCCGCAAGGGGCCCGATGACCAGCCAGAATGCCCGGCATGTTGCCGCGGCGCAGCCTCAATCATCTGCAGTGCTGTCGCCGCCGCAACCCATCGTCTCCAACAAGTTACCAGAATCCGTTGTGCACACCGCCGCGTCAGCACAGGTCAGGGTCGAACCGCAGCCTGTTCTGAAGCCGCTTCGTCCGCAGGCACAGACATCAGTACCACCCCCGCCGTTGGTGTCGCGCCAGGGAATGATAAGCAGCCAACTCTTTGAGGCTGATCAGAATTGTAATGACAATGGACCAATGCGGGTGCGTTTGAATGTGCCACCTCCAATATCCGGGAGAGTCGTTGGTTTTCTTCCGCCAGCTATCGCCAGAAATCTTATTACGCGCTCTGAGCAGTTGGCTAATGGAAAAATCGATCCTGAATATACGGATAATCTTAGGGCGGTAGTACACCCATCTGGTGCGCCTTACGGCGTACGCACCACCGCTATTGTTCCGCCGCAGATGAATGTTTACGTTGGTGAGCAGGTATCATTTGTTGGTGGACATGCATCTCCACAATCTGCCTGTCGCTACATTCCAAATCTGATTTCAAAAGAAGACAAATAAGGAGGTTCACATGGAGCGTGTCTGGGTGGTGATCCCGGCGGGAGGGCGGGGACAGCGGTTTGGAGCGGCGCAGGCCAAGCAGTACGTCCTGCTGCGCGGCCGTCCGGTCATTGCCCACACCCTGGCGGCCTTCCTTCGGGAGCCGCGCGTTGCCGGCATTCAGTTGGTTCTGCCGGGCGAGGATATTGCGACAGGAGCCTGGCGGGAGTTACTGGGACCCATGCAGGAGCCGTTCCTGCCCCCTGTCGCCGGTGGTGCTCTGCGTGCGGATTCGGTGCGCCTCGGTCTGGAGGCGCTGCTGCGGCAGGGGGCAGGGGTGTCCGATTGGGTGCTGGTGCATGATGCCGCCCGGCCTTGTCTGCGTCGCGAAGACCTGTTATTCCTGCTCGACAGCCTGGCGCATTCGCCCCAGGGTGCTCTTCTCGCCGTACCGGTTGCCGATACGCTGAAGCGTGCTGAGAATGCTCATTCCTTGGGCACTGTAGATCGCGAGGGGTTGTGGCGTGCTCTCACACCCCAGGCCTTTCCCCTCGGTGCCCTGCTGGCTGCTCTGGAAGCTGCGCGCGGACAGAATCTGCAGATCACCGATGAGGCCTCGGCGATGGAATGGCAGGGCTGGCGCCCCCGTTTGATTCACGGGCATGGTGACAATATCAAGGTCACCATGCAGGATGATCTCGTGCTGGCAGCCGCCGTTCTTGCAGCTCGTGATGAAGAAGAGTAACCCCATGCAACTGCGTATTGGTCATGGCTTTGACGTGCATGCGTTGGTGACGGGTAGACCCCTTATTCTCGGCGGTGTGACGGTCCCCTACAAATTCGGCCTTGCCGGCCACTCCGATGCTGATGTGCTCCTTCACGCCATCTGCGATGCGCTGCTGGGGGCGGCTGCCCTGGGCGACATCGGTCGCCATTTTCCCGACACCGACGTCCGTTTCGCTGGCGCAGATTCGCGGCTCCTGCTCCGGCATTGTCACCAGTTGGTTCAGGAGAAAGGTTTTTTGGTAGGCAATATGGACGCGACCATCGTCTGTCAGCGTCCCAAATTGGCAGCTCATATCCCGCAGATGCGCGCCCGTATTGCTGCTGACCTCGCCGTGGAGCTCGATGCGGTCAACATCAAAGCGACCACTACTGAGCAATTGGGCTATACCGGTCGGGGTGAAGGCATTGCCGCCCACGCCGTCGTTCTGATCCGGCATGTCTGAAAGTCCGCCGCGCATCTATCCCGCAGAGGGCGGCCTGCTCGGCGCCGAGTTGCGACAGACTCCGGAAGACTTTCAGGTCACGGAACTGCTGCCCTTTACCGCATCCGGTTTGGGCGCCCACCACTGGCTGGTGGTGGAGAAGCGCGGCCTCAATACCCAGGATGTGGCCAACCGCCTGGCGCGCTGCGCGGGGGTGGCGGTCCGCGATGTAGGCTTTGCCGGTCTCAAGGATCGCCATGCCGTTACCCGGCAGAGTTTTACGGTGCCAGCCACGCCGGGGCCTGACCCGGACTGGGCCAGTCTGGAAGACGACGGCCTGCACTTTCAGCAGATCAGCCGCCATGACCGTAAATTACGTCGGGGCGTGTTACGTGGCAATCACTTCCAGCTCATTTTGCGCGCCTCCACGGGAGAGCACAGTCTCTGGGACACCCGTTTGCAAGGTCTCGTGCAAAGTGGGTTCCCCAACTATTTTGGCGTCCAGCGCTTCGGGCATCGTAATTTGCAGGAGGCCGCGCGACTGCTATCCGGGCAGCCGATGCGGGTAGACCGCCATCGTCGCGGCCTGCTTTGGTCCGCTGCCCGCTCTGCCCTGTTCAATCTGGTCCTTGCTGAGCGGGTGCGGCAAGCCAACTGGGCGGAGATTCTGCCGGGTGAAGTCGTGCAACTGGCGGGCTCGCACAGCATTTTTCTGGCGGAAGACGATGATCTGACGGATCTGCAGGTGCGTGCCGCTGACTGGGACCTGCATCCTACCGGCCCTCTGCCGGGCCGTGGTGGGCTGGCGCCAGCCACTGTCGCCGCTATGCTAGAGGCATCGGCCCTGAGTGCCGGACCCATCATCGCAGGTGCAGCGGGCGACGGCCTATACTGGGCACAATGCCTTGCGGAACAGGGACTGGATGCTGCCCGGCGTCCCTTGCGCGCGCGTCCCGAGAACCTGACCAGCCACTGGCAGGATACACAGACCCTTGTCCTGAGCTTTTTCCTCCCCGCCGGAGCCTTCGCCACGATTTGTGTGGAGGGCCTTTTCGGGCAGGAAATGGCCGATGCAGCGAGGCTTGACCTTTGTGTTGACTAGATGCTTTACAATGGACACTATACTCAAAAGTATACGTATGCTCAAAAGCCCTATATTAGGGAGGGAGATATAATATGGAAACCCCAGTGACCATTGGTCGTTTGGCGCGTGAAGCAGGGCTTGCCGCAGAGACTTTGCGCTACTACGAGCGGATTGGACTCATTCGGCCGGTGCAGCGGACCCAGTCCAACTATCGTCTGTATGACGGCGAAGCGGAAGCTCGTCTGCGTTTTATCCGGCGTGCCCAGAATCTCGGTTTTTCTCTGGCAGAGGTGAAGGAGTTGCTAGATATCAGCAGCAGTGCCGAGAATGATATGGGTGAGGTCAAAGCACTCACCGAGCAAAAACTTGCCGAGATTGATTTCAAGATCGCTGATTTGCAACGGATGCGCACAGCCCTAGCGCAGCAGACTGAGCGCTGTCCCGGTCACGGCTCCGTTGCCAATTGCCCGATTCTGGCCTCTCTGGCCGACGCAGGAGGTGTCATGCCTGTTCGGGAGCGCTGGGAGCGGCGGGATGATAGCCAGTCGCCCTACAATGTGGCGTAGCGCTGAGCGTGCTTTGGTAAAACACGTTATAACCACTACCAATCAGAACCAAGGAGAATGGCTCCCATGGAACGCCTCGAATTGTCCGTACAGGGCATGACCTGTAAACATTGTGTTATGGCGGTGGAAAAGGCGCTGCAAAATATCCCGGGTGTGCAGCAGGTGTCGGTCGACCTCGACGCCGCGACAGCCCGGGTTGAAGGAGAAGGGCTGCTCCCTGGCCCGTTGATTCACGCCATTGAAGAAGAAGGCTACAGCGCCCAGTTAAAGGCCTAAGCTATAATAATTGGGTTGTTTATCCTCGACGAGGCCAGCCCAGCAGCACACGCAAGGCGCCGCTGCCCCCTTCTTCAGGGCGAGCCTGAGCAAAGGCCAGCACCTCCTGGTGACGTATCAGCCAGCCACCCACCAGTCTTTTCAGGACGGGAATACGACCAGGGGATCCCAGTCCTTTGCCATGGACGACGCAGACGCACGTCCAGCGCCATTGCCGCGCTTCCCGCAAAAATGCCGCCAGTTCGGTGCGAGCCTCTTCTACGGTACAGCCATGCAGATCGAGCCGTTCCTGAATCCGGAACCGTCCCCGGCGCAAGTCCCGTAGCAGGGCCGGAGACAGCCCGGACCGCAAATAAAGCCACTCGTCTCCGGATTCCAATACTTCATCGCCGTTCAGGCTGTGGCCGAGTGCTTCGAGAACGGCCAGCTCATCCTGATGCCGCTGTAGCGGTAAGGGCGGTGGTGGTGCAGGACGTGGGGGAGGCGGCGGGGCTGGCAGGGGCCGGACATCGGCCACCGCCCGCAGGAAGCAATCTGCTTCTGCTGCATCGGTCACTGGTTCTTGCTTCTCCGGCTGATTTGGCCGCCGCCGCCGCCCCATGTTTCAGTCCTCTTGCTGCTCCAGCCAACGCTCCGCGTCCAGCGCCGCCATGCAACCGCTGCCCGCGCTGGTCACTGCCTGGCGATAGACATAGTCCTGTACGTCGCCCGCCGCAAACACACCCTCAATGCTGGTGGCTGTTGCCATGCCGTCGCGCCCGCCGCGGGTAATCAGGTAACCCCCTTCGTCCGTCTTCAGTTGTCCCTTGAAGATGCCGGTATTGGGCTGATGGCCGATGGCAACGAACACCCCCATCAGCGTCAGGTCCTGGGTGCTGCCGTTTTCTACATGCTTAATCCGCAAGCCGGTGACCCCGGAGTCGTCACCCAGTACCTCGTCCACAGAGTGGTCCCAGATAATGGTGACGTTCTCCTTGGCCATCAGCTTGTCCTGCAGAATTTTTTCGGCGCGGAACCGGTTACGCCGGTGGATGACCGTTACATGTCTGGCGATATTGCTGAGATAGAGAGCTTCTTCCACTGCAGTATTGCCGCCACCGACCACGGCGACCGCCTGCCCGCGATAGAAAAATCCGTCGCAGGTCGCACAGGCGGAAACGCCTTTGCCGCGAAACTTATCTTCGCTGGGCAAACCCAGGTACTTGGCAGATGCCCCGGTAGCGAGAATCAGCGCATCGCAGGTATAACAATGTTGGTCCCCGCTGAGGCGAAAGGGTCGTTGGCTCAGGTCTGCGGTATGAATGTGGTCGAACAAAACCTCGGTATCAAAGCGCCGCGCCTGTTTTTCCAGTTCCTGCATGAGTTCCGGACCCATGATGCCGTTTGTAGCACCGGGCCAGTTATCCACCTCCGTGGTTGTCATCAGTTGGCCGCCGGGCTCCATGCCTTGTATCAGTACCGGGCTCAGATTGGCGCGTGCCGCGTAAATAGCCGCCGTATAACCACCAGGGCCGGAGCCCAGAATGAGTAAGCGGCAATGTTTTTCATCGATGACATTTTTCGGATCGCTCATGGGTACCTCGCTGCCAGGATGGAACGGTATCGGACGAACTGCGCGCACGGCGGAACCCGTCCAGACTTATGCGAATTACTGACGGAAAGTTTAACACCATTCCCGCGCGGTTGTCCCCGCCTCCCGCAGGGAGGTGATATCGGTACCGCGAAATAAACGCCTGCATCTGATTCATTAGAAGCTGCTAACAATAGCATTTCTTTGCCTTTCTTCCCCGGCATCTCCTTGACACCCGTGCAGGGGTCGTTTAGCGTGCCGACATGAGTTCTGCTGCCCGTAATGCGTCCCGAGGCTCCCGGCCTGCCCCTGCAAAGCCGGTTCAACTATCGCGCGCCAAACCATGGCGCCGCGAGGCGCTGCTGCTGGCGCTGATCGCGGTGGCGGCCTTTATGGCGATGTCCCTGCTCAGCTTTCACCCCGCCGATCCCAGTTGGTTTAATAGTGGTAAGGGTGGCCCGGTACACAATTGGGGCGGCGAAACCGGTGCCTATCTCGCTGATTTTCTGGTGCAGATTTTTGGCATGATCGCCTGGCTCCTCCCTGTGGCGCTGGGCGCGTGGGCCTGGCAGATGTGGCGGCGCTGGTTTCGTCAGCATCCGGGACGCTGGGCGGCGCCTCTGGGGGCTGTCGCCATCGCGCTGGGTCTGAGCAGCTTCCTCGCGCTGACTTGGCCAGCGGACTGGTGGCCCGTTGCCGGGGCCGGCGCGGGCGGCATTCTCGGTCAGGAAATCGGTGTCCTTACTCAACCTTTCATTGGTGTGGGTGGTAGTGCGTTGCTATTTCTGGCGCTGTTTGTTCTCGGTGTGTTTCTGCTCACCGGCCTGGGACCGCGCGCCATGGCGGCACATATCAGCGCCCTGCATTTTTCCTTGTCGCGACCACAGTGGCGCCTGCGCTGGCCTTTGCGACGGCGTGTACCAGCCCAAGCGGTGTCGGTTACGGCGCTTGGACCCGCAGTGCAAAAGCCATCCTCGGCAGTAGCACCGAGCTTCTTCTCCACCAAAAAGCGCGGAGCAGTGTCGGCTCGCGCTGCCGTTAAAAGTAGTCGACAGTTACCATTACCCGCACCCGTAGGGCCGCCGCGCGCTGATGGTCTTCCCGATCTTGCCTTGCTCGATCCGGCAGATGCGGAAGACCCCAGTTCCCAGTTGCAGCCCGAAGTGCTGGCACAGCAGTCGCGCATGCTGGAAGAAAAGCTGGCCGACTTCGGGGTGCAGGCAACCGTGGTAGCGGCCCATCCCGGACCAGTGATTACCCGTTTTGAAATAGAGCCGGCACCGGGGGTCAAAGTCAGCCAGATCGCCGGTCTCAGTAAAGACCTTTCGCGCGTGCTGGCGGCGCGGGTGCGTGTGGTAGAAGCCATTCCCGGTAAGGCCACCATGGGCATCGAGGTGCCGAACCTCAAGCGGCGCACGGTGCGTCTCTCCGAGGTGCTTTCCAGTCACAGTTTTACCCAGAGCAAAAGCCATCTAACGCTGGCACTGGGTCAGGATATCGGCGGTCAGCCGGTGTCAGCCGATCTGGCGAAGATGCCCCATCTGCTGGTGGCCGGAACCACCGGCGCCGGCAAGTCTGTGGGCGTCAATGCCATGATTCTCAGCATTCTCTTTAAGGCGACCGCTGACGACGTCCGCCTGATTATGGTGGACCCCAAGATGTTGGAGTTGTCCATTTATGAGGGCATCCCCCATCTGCTGGCGCCGGTGGTAACGGATATGAAGGAGGCCGCGAACGCCTTGCGCTGGTGCGTGGCGGAGATGGAACGGCGCTATAAGCTCATGGCCTTTGCCGGAGTGCGCAACCTGGCCGGATATAATCAGAAAGTACGGGAAGCGGCGGCTTCGGGACATCCCCTGCCGGGTCCGGATAAAGATATGGATGGCGAGTCCGTCGCGCTGAGCGTGCTGCCTGCTATCGTGGTGATCATTGATGAGTTCGCGGACCTGATGATGGTGGTCGGTAAACAGGTGGAAACCTTGATTACCCGCTTGGCCCAGAAAGCGCGCGCTGCTGGTCTGCACCTCATTATGGCGACTCAGCGTCCTTCGGTGGATGTAATCACCGGCCTGATCAAGGCCAACGTCCCCACCCGCATTGCCTTTCAGGTTTCGTCGCGTATCGACTCGCGTACCATTCTTGATCAGATGGGGGCGGAGACCTTGCTGGGCCAGGGCGACATGCTCTATCTGCCGCCCGGCTCCGGTTATCCGTTGCGGGTGCATGGGGCCTTTGTCAGCGATGAGGAAGTTCATCGCGTGGTGGAGTCCCTGCGTCAGTTAGGCGCGCCACAATACGACGAGCGTATTTTGCAGGGCAATGAGAGTGGCGAGGGCGAGGGCGTGGACGGTGAAGGCGGAGAGGATGCCGATCCGCTCTATGATCAGGCGGTAGCCATCGTTACCAGCAGTCGCAAAGCGAGCATCTCCTACGTGCAGCGGCAACTCAAGGTGGGCTATAATCGGGCCGCCCGCATGATCGAAGAGATGGAGCGGGTTGGTGTGGTCGGTCCCTTGCAAAGTAACGGGAGCAGAGAAATCTATGCAGCAGCACCGCCCGGTCGGGACTGACTATTTGCGCTTTATGCGCGGCCCATTACCGGCCTTACGTTTGGTTCGCTGGTTTTTGGTGCCGCTGCTGATTTTGGGCGGTATCCAGTACGCGGCCGCTGCCACGGGCCTAGCGATGTTGCAGGATTTTTTCCAGAAAACCCACACCATCACGGCCCAGTTCAGTCAGGAAGTAGCCAACCATGACGGCCAGATCGTCAAGCGTACCAGTGGCATGCTGTGGATTTCCCGCCCCGGCAAATTCCGCTGGGACTATAGCGGCGACAACGGGCAAACCATTGTATCCAACGGTAAGAAGGTCTGGCTCTACGAACCCGCTCTGGAACAGGCCACGGTACAGCCTCTCGGCAAAGCCCTCGGATCGACCCCTGCGGCGCTGATCGCTGGCAACGATGACCTCAGCCAGCGCTTCAAGATCACTGACCTGGGTCAAAAAGATGGTCTCCACTGGCTCCTGCTCCATCCCAAAACGGGTCAGGATCAGGGCTTCACGGCTCTGCGCATGGGTTTTGATGCGCAGGGCGCGCTGCGTCAGATGCGCATGGAAGATGCGTTTCAGCAACAGACCGTCCTCCGCTTTGAGCATATTAAAATCAATCACCCCATTTCGGCGCAGGAGTTTCAATTCACTCCGCCAGCCGGTGTGGATGTTCTCTCGCAATAATTTTTTCTGGAGTACTGCATGTCGTCTTTGAAGACCCGCCTCGCCCTCGTTACCCTCGGCCTGTTAGTGGCTGCGCAATCCCATGCCGCAGGTTTTGCCGCGCCGACCTCCGTGGCGGGACTTTCGGAAGCCGGCGCCACGGTAGCCGATGGCGGACCCGTCAGCAGCTTTGCCGACAATCCTGCGGACATGGTCTTCTTCCCGGGTACTCGGGTGGGCCTGGATATTCTCGCGATGCGCCCTACTTACACAGTGGATAACAGCAATGTTACTTACGACGCCAGCAGCAATCTGCAGATTCTGCCCAATCTCTTTGTGACCCATCGTTTTAATGACCTTCCGCTGGCGGTCGGTCTCGGTATCACTTCGCCCTTCAGTATCAACAACACCTGGCCTGCCGGGACTTTTCCCACACAATCCCTGCCGCTGAAAAATGACCTGCGGATCATCGATGTGAATCCGGGTGTTGCCTATTTGCTGCTGCCTAATCTGAGCGTTGGGGTGGGTCTGGA
>JAKAFG010000225.1 GCA_021818125.1 Pseudomonadota bacterium
GGAGCGCAAGGCGCAGAGCGCGCTGGAACTGCTGAAAGAGCGACTGCGGATTCAGGCCCGCGCCTGTCGCGACGGACAATGGCAAAGCATCTCGGCCGCCGACCTTGTGCCAGGTGATCTGGTTCATGTGCGGGTCGGCGATATGGTTCCTGCCGATCTGCATCTCAACGATGGCAGCATATTGGTAGACCAATCCGCCCTGACGGGAGAATCCATGCCTGTGGAATGCACCACGGGCGACACCCTCTATTCCGCCTCCATCGTGCGTCGCGGTGAAGCCTCGGGGGAGGTCACGGCGACCGGCGCCAAGAGTTATTTCGGTAAAACCGCAGAGTTAGTGCGCGGCGCCGGCGTCAAAAGTCACTTAGAAGAACTGGTTCTCTCCATTGTCCGCTATCTGGTAATGATGGACGTCATTCTCGTCGCCGCGATCCTGATTTACGCAGCCGCCAGCCACATCTCTCTTGCGGAAATACTGCCTTTTGCCCTCATCCTGCTGGTTGCTTCGGTACCGGTGGCGCTACCCGCCACCTTCACCCTGGCCACCGCCATCGCCTCCCTGCATCTGGTGCACCGTGGTGTGCTGGTCACCCGTCTGGCCGCCGTGGAAGAAGCCGCCGCCATGAGTGATCTCTGTAGTGACAAAACCGGCACCCTCACCCAGAACCGTCTCAGCCTCAGTCAGACAAAGGGTTGGCCCGGCGTGGAAGAGGCGGAACTCCTGAAGATGGCTGCCATAGCCAGTGACAGTGCCACCCAGGATCCCATTGATCTCGCCATTCTCCAGAAGTCGGCAGCCCAGATCGCCAATCTGCCTGATCGCCAGCAATTTGTGCCCTTTGATCCCGCTACCAAGCGTTCGGAGGGGGTTTTCATGCAGGACGGCGCATCATGGCGCGCACTCAAAGGTGCACCCCAGATCATCGCCAAACTCTGCAGCAATATGGACTGGGAACAAGCGACAACGGATCTCGCCGCCAGTGGCGCACGGGTGCTCGCCGTGGCGGCCGGCCCGGATGGTCAACCGCGCTTTCTCGGTCTGCTCGCACTCGCGGACCCCATCCGCCCGGATGCTGCCGAAGTCGTCCAGCATTTGCAGGAGCTTGGCGTGCGGGTACGCATGGTCACCGGCGATAGCCTGCAGACGGCAAAAAATGTTGCGACATCGCTGGCCATCACGGGCAGCGTTTGTGACCGCAGTGCCCTGGCTGAGGACTGCGGTGTGTATGCCGGGGTTTTCCCCGCCGATAAGTTTCATCTGGTGCAAGGGTTGCAGAAAAAAGGCCGGATCGTCGGCATGACCGGTGATGGCGTCAACGATGCCCCTGCGCTTAAACAAGCCGAGATGGGCGTGGCCGTGGAAAGCGCCACCGACGTTGCCAAGGCAGCGGCCAGCCTCGTGCTTACCACGCCCGGTCTGCAGGGGGTGCTCGATGCGGTGGTCACCGGTCGGCGCGTCTATCAGCGCATGCTCACCTATACCCTCAACAAAATCGTCAAGGTTTTTCAGGTCGCCTTGTTCCTGAGTCTGGGCTTCTTGATGTTCCGCAGCTTTGTGGTCACTCCGCTGCTGGTCCTTTTGCTGCTCTTCGCCAATGATTTCGTGACCATGTCGCTGGCAGAGGATAACGTGCGTCCGTCGCCAAAACCGGACCGCTGGGATATTCGTACTCTGGTCCTCTCCTCATTAGTGGTGGCTTTGGCCTGGCTGATTTATATCTTCGCCGTGTATGGCGTGGGTCGGTCTCTGGGACTGCCACGGGCGTCCGTCCAGACCCTGGATTTCCTTGGGCTGGTATTTTCCGGGCTCGCTAATGTCTTTTTGGTGCGGGAGCGCGGCCATCTCTGGGGATCAATCCCTGGTCGCTTCCTGCTCTGGGCAAGTCTGGCGGACATATTGGTAATAAGCGGTCTGGCCGTTATGGGCTGGCTGATGGCGCCATTACCGATAGTGGTTATCGCCTGCCTGCTCCTGGCAACGGTGTTCTACACCTTCATTCTCGATCAGATCAAGGTACCTTTGTTGCGGAGATTAACCAGTGCGTAATTGAGATGGGGCGCGAATGTCCGGGTGGCGGCGAAGACCATTCAGCCGGGGCGCTGCCAATGCTAATATGCTGCCTCATTACAAAACACTGGCTCAGCTTATGACAACGAAATATCAGGACGCATTCGAACAAATCGCGCTCGGCACCGTCGACATGCTGCCCGAAGGCGAAATGCTACCGCGGCTCGCGGCGGCACAGCGCGATAACAGACCCCTGCGGATCAAGCTGGGCATGGACCCCACCGCTCCGGACCTGCACCTGGGGCATACGGTGCTGCTCCATAAAGCCCGTCAATTCCAGGATCTTGGCCATCGCCTGCTTTTCGTTATCGGCGATTTTACCGCCATGATCGGCGACCCCACGGGCAAGAGCGTTACCCGCAAAGCGCTGAGTCGCGAAGAGGTGGTGGCCAATGCCGCGACCTATCGGCGTCAGGTGTTCAAGATACTGGATCCCGAGCGCACCGAAGTGATGTTTAACTCTGAGTGGCTGGGCGCCCTGCGCCCTGAAGAGTTGATCCAGATCGCCGCGCGTTACACCGTGGCGCGCATGCTGGAACGCGATGACTTCAACAAGCGCTACAATGCGAATCAGCCCATCGCTATTCACGAGTTTCTCTATCCTTTGCTACAAGGCTATGACTCGGTCGCCATCAAAGCGGACGTGGAACTGGGCGGTACTGATCAGCGCTTCAACCTGCTGGTGGGCCGGGAATTACAGCGTGAGTATGGCCAGAAACCGCAGTTGGTGCTCACCATGCCCATTCTCGAAGGCCTGGACGGCGTGCAAAAGATGTCCAAATCCCTGGGTAATTTCATCGCGGTTGAAGATGCGCCCGCGGAGATGTTCGGCAAGGTCATGTCCATCTCGGATACCTTGATGTGGCGTTACTACGCGCTGCTCTCCCGTGTGCCTGCGGCAGCACAGGCGCGCCTGCAGGAAGAGGCGGCCAGCGGGGCGCGTAATCCGCGCGATATCAAGCTGGATTTGGCCGGTGAGTTGGTGGGTCGTTTCCACGACGCCGCAGCAGCTCAGGCAGCGCATGCCGCCTTCCTGGCCCGGTTTCAGCGCCACGAAACTCCTGAAGACCTGCCGCTGCAAGCGATAAAGCTGTCCGAGGCCCCCCGCCTCGGTCAGCTATTGGTGCAAGTACACCTTGCTGCCAGTACCAGCGAGGCCATGCGTAAGATGAAGGAAGGCGCCGTGCGGGTCGATGGTGAACGGGTTGTCGACTCTGCGATGATCCTGGCTCTGGACGCGGTATATCTGCTGCAATTCGGTAAACGGCACTTCGCCCGCGTCGCTCTGCAAAAAGGCGAATGACAGCCTAACTGTTGGCTGGATATGGAATAGCTCCACATAACCACGATACGAGAGCAAGAAAAGCGAAATTGGCTGTTGACACCCTTCGGGAGCTCCGTATAATGCGCCCTCACGACGCGGCGCTGAGCCGCACCGGACTCCGGTCCGGATTGTTCTTTCCCAGCCGAGTGGAGATGTGTGGGGTTTAGGCCCAGGGGTATTATGAGCGCTTATGTGTTGATA
>JAKAFG010000226.1 GCA_021818125.1 Pseudomonadota bacterium
GCCGGACCTGCCACGCTGGGCTGGTCGAGGACGACGCTGATGCAAGCGACTCCCGCGCCGCTCCGCCAACGCCTACGCGCCTATGCGACCCTGATGCGCATGGATCGTCCCATTGGCACCCTGCTCCTGCTCTGGCCCACCTACTGGGGACTCTGGCTGGCCGCTAGGGGTACTCCGTCACTCGGTCACTTCCTGATTTTCACCGCCGGCACCTGGCTGATGCGCTCGGCGGGTTGTGTGATCAATGATTACTTTGACCGCGATTTCGACCGGCAGGTCGCCCGCACCTGCCAGCGCCCTCTGGCGACAGGCCTGATCACCTCGCGGGCAGCATTGCGCCTCTTCGTCATCCTCTGCCTGCTGGCCGCAGCCCTCCTGCCCTTTCTCAACTGGCTGACCCTATTGCTGGCGGGCTGCGCCGTGTTAATCACCATTACTTACCCGTTATTCAAGCGTTTCACCCATCTCCCGCAAGCCTATCTGGGTATCGCCTTTTCCTTCGGTATACCCATGGCTTTTGCCGCGACCCTCGGGCAAGTTCCGGCACTCGCCTGGTGGCTGATGCTGGCCAATGCCTGCTGGGTCGTCGCCTATGACACGGCCTACGCTATGGCCGACCGTCCAGACGACCTCAAGGCCGGAATCAAGTCGACGGCCATTCTTTTTGGACGTTTTGACCGTCACGCCATTGCTGGCCTGCAAGCCGTCATGCTCATCATTTTTTTCGGGATCGGCGTCGAGCAGGGCACGCATTGGCCTTATTGGATCGCCTTGGCAGGTGCCACCGTCCTCGCGGCCTATGAGCAGTCGCTGCTCGGCGGCGACCGGGATCAGGCGTTCCGCGCTTTTCTGCATAATAACTGGATTGGTCTGCTGCTCTTCTGGGGGATTGTCGCGGGACTGGCTCCGAACGGGATATCCATTCTACCGGCAGCACTGTGAAGATTGACCATTTTTTGGCCATCCGTGCATGCCCAGAGTAGTTTGAAAGCAATCATTGACAAACTTATACACAATTTACTCATACATTAAGACAAACTTGGCTAGTCCCATTATGTTTTTGATGTTAATTATTAACATATTGTTTTTTATCATCTTTTATTTTGCACCTTTTTTAGGCGCCCACTCTAACGCGTTGAAGAACAGGGGGTCTAGGACTTTTCAAGATGTTCATACACAGACTTATCCACAGAAGTTGTGGGCAACTTCATGAGCGCTGAAGCCAACTGCATTCAGGTCGCCGTCATGGTACCGCTCCGCCGCATATTTTCTTACGCCCCGCCGCCGGAGGGACATCTACAGCCGGGCATGCGGGTGCGGGTACCTTTCGGCAAGGGCAGTCGGGTAGGCATCGTTCTCGGTTACGCCAGTTGTCCGCCCGATGTAACGCTGAAGACCATTGAGCAGGTCCTGGACGCGCACCCTATTTTACCCGTGGCCTTGCAGCAATTGATACAGTTCGGGGCGGCATACTACCATCACCCGCTCGGTGATGCCTGGGCTACTGCCCTGCCGACCCTGCTGCGCCAAGGACGGCCGCTGCCAAAACCGGCTCCCTGGGGTTACCGCCTCAGTGCCACCAAAGCCCAGACGGCACCACGCCAGCCTGGAAAATTGCAACAAGCGCTCCGGGAATTGCTCATCGCCACAAGTGTTGTGCCTGAGGCAAAAATCCCCAAAGAATTACGCCACATTTTACGACAGGCTATCCGGTGTGGCTGGATAGAAACGGTGACGGAAGTTATCTCGCCGGAACACGCGGCACCCTCTCCACATCGCCTGAATGCGGAACAAGGAAGCGCCGTGTCGCAATTACGCATGGCCGAAGGCTTCAACGCATGGTTACTAGAGGGGGTAACCGGCAGCGGTAAAACAGAAGTGTATCTGGAAGCAATCCGACCTCATCTGGAATCTGGGGCACAGGCCCTCATTCTGGTCCCAGAGATCGGCCTCGCCCCCCAACTCGTAGAACGCTGCCAAACGCGGTTTGGCGATCATCGTGTAGCCGCCCTGCACTCTGCACAAGGCGACGCCGAGCGTTTGCGCATCTGGGCGGCGGCGGCGGCGGGACAGATTCAGGTCATCGTTGGCACCCGCTCAGCACTTTTCGTGCCCCTGCCCCGTCTTGCCATGATTGTTGTCGATGAAGAACATGATCCCTCTTTTAAGCAGCAGAATGGCTGGCATTATTCGGCACGGGATCTCGCGATTCAGCGCGCGCGCCTGGAAAACGTTCCCATTGTCCTCGGCTCTGCTACACCCTCTCTGGAAAGCCTCTATAACGCGCAAAAGGGCCGTTATCAACTCTTAGAGCTGCATCAACGCGCTACTTCAGCCGATTTACCGAAGATGGCCATCGTCCCACTGCGCCGCGAGAATCTGCAGGGTGGCATTTCCTCTACCCTGTTAACGGCGTGTAAGGAAACCCTGGAGGCAGGCAATCAGGTATTACTGTTCCTGAATCGTCGGGGCTACGCCCCGGCAGTACTCTGCCACGATTGTGGCCATGTGGTGCAGTGCCCTCGTTGCAGCGCGCCCATGACCTGGCATCGCCAGCAGGAACGCCTCCGCTGTCATCATTGCAGTCACGAATCGCGCTGGCCACAAGTCTGCCCCGCCTGCCGCAGTGCGGCGCTGATCACCGCCGGCCAAGGCACGGAGCAACTGGAGGAGGTACTTCGCCAGCGCTTTCCTCAGACCCCCATTTGGCGCATCGACCGCGACGCACTGCATGGTCGCGATGCCCTCACTACGGTGGTCGCCGACATTCGCCATAATCGTGCTGCCATCCTCGTGGGTACCCAAATGCTGGCTAAGGGACATCACTTCCCGGCCGTCACCCTGGTCGGCATTATCAATACGGACCAGGGTCTGTTCAGCGCTGATTTCCGCGCTCCTGAACGACTGTTGCAGACCGTTCTGCAAGTCGCAGGCCGCGCAGGCCGCGAAGAGCGACCCGGCCAGGTACTACTGCAGACCCATCTGCCCGAACATCCTTTACTGCAAAGCCTCGCTCAGGGCGACTACCGCCCTCCGGCTCAGGCTCTCCTGGATGAACGCCGGGCCGCGGGGCTACCGCCCTTTGGAGCGCTCACCCTGCTGCGTGCCGAAGCGCATCAACGGTGTCGGGTAGACGAATTCCTGAGGGCCGCCTGCCAATGCGCACCGCCCGCCCTGGTGGAGATCAGCGGTCCGGCGCCGTCGCTCATGGAGCGTCGTGCTGGTTTCGAGCGTGCAGAGCTTTGGATACAAGCACCAAGCCGGGCGCAAATGCAGAAAGCGCTTAAACTCTGGCTGCCACAGTTTGCCGAGCTTCACTCCGCCAGAAATGTTCGCTGGATGCTTGATGTGGACCCCTTACTGATTACCTGAATGCTAAAGATTCGGGCAAACATTTAAACTTGCGTCGGGCGGTATATATGTTATCCTTGGCAACGGCCAGTTGGGCCATCTTTGATTAATTTGGGGTGTAAAATGGCGGTTGGTACAGTGAAGTGGTTCAATGACAGCAAGGGGTTTGGGTTCATTACGCCGGAAGATGGCAAGGAAGATGTCTTCGTGCATCACTCCGCTATTGAAGGTACGGGG
>JAKAFG010000019.1 GCA_021818125.1 Pseudomonadota bacterium
ACGACGAGCAGGAAAACAAGGAACGCCTCAAAACCCGCTGGGCGCAACTGGAAGCCCTGGTGGGTGCGCCGAAGCGGGTGGAACAGATTGCCGCCGATATGCTGGACCATTGGGAAAAGCGCAAGAGCATCCTGTCCGGCAAGGCCATGATCGTCGCCATGAGCCGCCGCATCGCCGTGGAACTCTATGATGCCATCATCACCCTGTGTCCTGACTGGCGCAGCGATGACGACACCCAGGGCCGCATCAAGGTGGTCATGACGGGAAATGCCAGCGACCCCATCGAATGGAAGCCGCATATTCGCAGCAAGGCCGGCAATGAAGCCATCGCCGACCGTCTCAAAGACCCCGAAGACCCGCTAGAGATCGTCATCGTGCGCGATATGTGGTTAACCGGTTTCGACGCCCCGGCCCTGAATACGCTGTACGTGGACAAGCCCATGCGCGGGCACACGCTCATGCAGGCCATCGCCCGCGTCAACCGGGTATTCACCAACAAGTCCGGCGGACTGGTGGTGGACTACATTGGCATCGCCCAGGACCTGAAAAACGCCATCGCCACCTACACCCGTTCCGGCGGCAAGGGAAACCCCGCCGAAACCGTCGAGGCCGCCATCAAGGTGCTGCTGGAAAAGCTCGACATCTGTCGCAGTATTTTCCATGGGTGCGACTATCAAGATTACCTGACCGGGGATGGCTCGGAAAAGGTGGCCGCCCTGCGCAAGGGTACCGAGTTCATCCTGTCCCAGGAACTCACGGAAGAAGGCCTCAAACGCCGTTTCCGCAATGCCACATCGGGGCTCAGAAAGGCCGCTACGCTGGCGGCGGGCGATGACGTGGTGGAACGCTGCCGGACCGAGATCGTCTTCTTCCTGAGTGTCCGCAACACCCTGGACAAGACCAGTGACGCGGAATCCCTGGTGGAAGAGCAGGAATACGCCATCCGCCAATTGATCGACCAGTCCATCGCCCCGGAAGGCGTGGTGGACCTGTATGCGGTGGCGGGGCTGCCCAAAAGCGAAATATCCCTGCTGTCCGATGAATTCATCCACCAGATCGAGGCCATGCCCGAAAAGAATCTGGCCCTGGAAATGCTGCGCCGTCTGTTGCAGGACAAGGTCCGCAAGGAAGGCAAAGGCAATCTGATCCAGAGCAAAGCCTTCTCGGAACGGCTGGAAGAAGCCCTGCGCAAGTACCATAACCGGTCGGTGGATACCGTCGAGGTGATGCAGGAACTTATCGAACTGGCGAAGGCATTGCAGGCGCTGGATCAACGTCATGCGGAACTGGGCCTCAGCAAAGAGGAAGCGGCCTTTTATGATGCCCTGGCGACCAACGATTCCGCCGTGCAGGCCATGGGCGACGATGCCCTGAAAATGATTGCCAAGGAAGTGGCCGACACCGTGCGCCAGAACACCCGTATCGACTGGGCCATACGGGAACAGGCACGGGCGCATCTGCGAAGGATGGTGAAACGGGTCTTGCGGAAACATGGTTATCCGCCCGACATGCAGGAAGGGGCGGTGAATATGGTTATTGAGCAGGCTGAGGGGTTGGTGGCATAGTTATCCTATGTGGGTGCCAAACGAGGAGACATGCCAAACTACACAAACATCGAGCCTGTCATCCAATTCAATGAAGTGCTCATTTTTTGGTAGCACTGCATTGAGCGTGTCGCGGCCCAACCCAGCGTTCGAGTGTCGAACTCGCGTCCTGCTATGCGAACTAGGGGCATGACCATGTT
The DNA here is from genome assembly GCA_021818125.1 of Pseudomonadota bacterium. Taxonomy (GTDB): domain Bacteria; phylum Pseudomonadota; class Gammaproteobacteria; order Acidithiobacillales; family Acidithiobacillaceae; genus Acidithiobacillus. The sequence goes on from JAKAFG010000019.1 coordinate 1,745, forward strand.
TCTCGTTATTGGAAATGAATTTGCTGATGGAGAGCTAGCAATACTTTGCGATTTATTTGATATGATCGATGAAAAGCTAGTTGAAATCGGTCGACTTATTAAGAAATCAAAAGATCCTGAGTCTGATGGATTACTGGATAGAGGTGAGTATTTTATAGGCGTTGGCTTTGTTGCAATTCAGAGGTATTTAATAGAAACCATTTTATTTACTGGCTTGGAGAAACGCGAAGCCTATAGCTTAGGTCCAACCCATTCCTCTGGGGCAACATACATAGGCTTAATTAATTCTTGTGCAAACTGGTGGAAACATGAACCTGAATGGTATAACAACAAAACAGTTCCAAAAAATGGGGAACAATCTTTTATTAATATTACAAATATTGCCGAGCATCCCTCATATGAGTTGTCTAATGTACTATCCTCATTATGCGGAACAAACAAGGTTAGTTTTAATTCCATTGTGCCATACATAAAAGAATGGAGAGCAGAAGTTTATAAGTCACGCAAGAAACCGGACAGATAACTAAAGCGGCAAAACATCGTTCCACTTCGCTCAAATTGACAGTTTTTAATTAGTGTTTTTTATGGTTTTTCTTCGCAATCGTCTTCCACAGAACCGCCACTTAAAACTGCCGTTTATCGCAACGTTATATCGACGTTCCGCGCGCTGGTAGAAAATAAGGAGAAAATTAAATGATATCCCGGAGCCTTTTAGAACGAATCATTGCCGCTGAGGACAACCCACAAACGATTAGCGAAGAGGAGTTCGCTAAACTTCGCCTGGAAATCTCGACCGCTCTTTCAAAAGGCCATCAACTTCGCCTGAACCGACTGTCATTCTTTGCCTCGGAGCCGATCAGCGACTACCTCGACGACATTCCATTTTAGGAATTCGAATGAACAAAACTCCAATTTCAAAGGATTTTGAACAGGCAAAGGCAATTCTCAGAGACGCGCTCTTCAAAGAGTCTGCAAATCTACAGGATAGAGAGACTATTGGAATCCTGAAGTTGATTAAAGCGCGAGAAGAGAACATCGACTTCGAGCTTGGTCTCGCTGAAAGGATCGGTGGAGACAACAGCAACTATCCTTACCGATCCTCGTATTATATTACGAAATTTTTTCAGGACCTTGGACTCAGCTATACACATGACGGCTCGACTAGAAGAGTCTGGATCAAAAATACTCTTCTACTGCTCGATACGGTGCAGATAGCGAACCTGATTAAGAACGGGCTTTTTCGGAAGGCAGATTTCAAGAATCCAAAACTAAGGACGGAAACGACGACATCTCTAGAAGAAGAGGAATTCCTGTCCTTAGCCGTCTCCGACTTCAAGAAGTTCGTGGATGAATCAATTCGGGTAAATGAGGTGCTAGATCTGGAGGAAGTCCTGGACCTCAACCTCAACATTGACCTTCTCTTCGAACCGCAATCAACAACAAGGGATGAAGATCTCAACTTACTTATCAACGAAGCCAAAGACCGATATTTGAAACCGAACGACCAAATAGTGGCGCTAGAGAAACTTTGGGACGCGTTCGAACGTGTAAAAACCTACTACGACAAGGACAAGAAGAAGTCCGCTACCATTCTCATAGGAAAGATGTCTACCGAACTCGATGCGGCTGAACTTCAGCAAGAATTCGAGACACTCACCAAAATTGGCAATTCCTATCGTATCAGGCATCATGAAACTGACAAGAAGCCTCTGACCGAACCTTCTCAGGTGAAGTATTTGTTTTTTCGCATGTTAGCGCTAATTGACCTTACAGTCGGAGTAATTCACTATGATGACGGAAGAATAGAAGAATGACATAACATCGATTTTGAGCGGACAATTTGCTTCGCAGATATGCCGGGGCAGTCGTTGATGGTCAGGATGAGGACGGAACTATCTTCAGTTGACGCGGATATGCCTGAATCTTCCATTTATTCCAAGACTATCAATGCCGCACCTCATCATCCGACCGCAAATCCTCGCTGATCCCAGTCTCGTCATCCTCGGCGTCGTTCAGCAGGATAGCAACGATCCCCGCATCCCTCATTACGTCATAGACCATCATAAAGGCCTCGGATCTGGACCAGCCTGCCTCGCCGTAATCAACCCGGATAGTCCAGTAGTCCTCTGGCGATTCGCACAGATCAATCACCAGGCTTATCTCGTCGGGTTCATGAATGAAGGCATCCAGGTCCGATGTGCCTAATTCGGTGATGGCTTCCATCAAAGCGTTAGAAAATTCCTTTTCCAAATCTATCGCGCCCTTACTGTCATCCAGATCACCGATGAACACCCGACTAACCATCACCCCTTGAACCTCTCACCGCGTCCACCAATACTTTACCCGAAATATGCGTGTACCGCTTCATCATTTGTGTGGATTTATGCCCGGTAATGGCCTGCACGGTCATGACGGGGATGCCCTTTTCGCAGAATCGGCTGGTGGCCTCGTGGCGCAGGTCGTGGAAGGTCAGGCCCGCGATCCCGGCTTTCTTCATGGCTTTCGTGTAGCTGGCCCGCATGCTGTCATTGGTGTACTTCCAGACCCTGACGTTCTCACCGCTACCCCGGTGCCTGTGGCCGTTGTAAAGCCGCTTCCGTACACTCGGACATTGGCGCGATACGCGCTGCGCCGTTCTTCATGTCCGACACCGTGTGTTCGATCCCGTTCGCGTGTCGCTATTCCATAGACAAAAGCTCACCCTGCCGCCTACACTGGGTACTGAATGCAACATGGGATCCGAAATTCGTACTAACATCTGGACAAGAAGCACGCTGGGTGTTGCGCTAAAGGCATGTAGTAAGGCAACGATATGGTGCTTTCCGTATGGAGCAACAAGCATTTTTCAGTATCATAAACATTATATTGATTATAATGGTATTTTGTGGCGCAACATGTTCCGCATATACTAAGAATGCGTACCACGGTATTCAGCACCCTTGCCGCCATTGCTGCGCGCAGAAATCGCATCCTTAGGGCGAAACGCCGCACCGGTGCGTCCATCCGTCCTCGGATTTGGTCGTCGGACCTTGTGAAATGATCGACTAGAATCGCGAAATCCGTAGCGCTGAGACGATCTTTACGGGACAATCCGCAGCCATCTACCAGTTGGGTCCGGCCGCCAAGCATACCGTGTATACCATTGCACCACACCATCATTGACGGACAGGGCTAATATTCGGGTGTGCTGGTGAGACTCCGGCCCCAGTTCATGCAGGATGATATACACGGTAGTCAACAGCTTTACCGTGGATGTCGGCAGTTGTGCATGGTCTGCCTGCACACTCAACGCCGGCCTACCCGCTTGCGGATACCGAAAAAAGACAGCCATACCCAGTCTGCCCCCTCCTCCCTCGTTTGAGACATTATTTCGCGCTCCCTTCTTTGTTTACATGGATTCTTGGTGATCATTAAACAGGACTGCGGGCAGTCGCAGGGCCAGCCATAAGCTCGGTATCGCTGCAGCAAAGGCGAGTAGAAAGAATTCCACAAACCCCACCCGCGCCGCAAGAAAGCCACTAAACCCGCCGACGATGGTGGCTGCCACAGACATCAGGGCGGAGCCAATAGCGAAGTGCGTCGCCTGATAGCTACCCTGGCAGCGCTGCATGAGAAAGACCATCAAAACGGCGGTGCCGAGACCAGCCGCCGCCTGCTCAAAGGCCACAGTGATGCCGACCCACCAGACAGAAGGCATCGCCCAGGCTAGCCACGCATAGGCGGGTATCGCCAGAGACTGGATAAAAGTCAATGGAAATAGGGCGCGACGCAACCCCCATCGGGATATGACGATACCCCCCAGCAAGGCACCTCCAATACCCGTCACTGTGCCTACGGTGCCGGTGAGAATGCCGCGCGCCACCAGGTCGTAGCCCAGATGGTTGAGGAATGGTGTCACCATCGCAAACATCATGGCGTCACCAGCACGAAAAAGCAGGATAAAGGCTAGGGCCCAAACGATTCCTGGTTGCTGCATATAGGTCGAAAAGGCGTCGCGCACTGCGCGCCAGCGTTGTCCCTGATGGCTCGTAGCCACTGGTGGTGGAAGTACGCGCTGATGAAAAGCCGCCAATCCCCATGTCATCGCTGCTGCGGTTAAAAAACAAACGGTCCAGGACGCCCATCCGGCGAGGATAACGAGTGCACCATTCCCCACTAGCATGGCCACTCGATAGGCGGCGACCCGTAGTCCGGAAAAGGCTGCCTGATCGGATGGATTGAGCGTTTGGATGTAATAACCGTCTACGGACATGTCATGGGTGGCCGACATGAAGGCCATTAACACAAAAATTTTGGCGGCCAGATCTAGATTCAGGTGCTGTGCTGGCCAGATCAGTAAGGCCGCCACGCCACCCAGAACGACTTCCATCACCACCAGCCAACGCTTTTTGTTCGCGAAAAGGTCGATCAACGGGCTCCAGAACAGTTTTAAATTCCAGGGCAGACCTAAAAAAGAGAGCAATCCGATGATCTGCAAACCAGCCCCGGCATAGGTAAAAAACTGTACGGATACCTGCTGTACCAGCGAATAAGGCAGGCCTTCCGCGTAATAGGTACTGGCAATCCATCTGAAAGTTTTAAACTTTTTTTGCAAGGCTCATCCGAATATAAAAAACCCCCGCATTGCGGGGGTTAGACGGCTAAATAAGCCCGTTAAGCAGATTTCGGGGGTGCAACGGGCTTTTGCGCCAGCACCCACGAGGCCAGCTCCTTGGCTTCCGCCGGGGTGACACGTTGCGGCGGCATGGGCATAGAGCCCCATACGCCAGCCACGCAGTGTTCAATAGCGTGGCTCAACGTTGCCACCGCCTTGGGATCACCTTTGAATTTATAGGCAACCCAAGCAAAAGCAGGACCGACCACTTTGGCAGCGACTTGATGGCAGGTAAAACAGCCCATGGCTTCTGCCAGAGACTTCGCTTTGGCCATCTGATCGGCGTAATGGTCGCCGCTACTTCAACACGAAACTCGACGGCGAGACGGTGGCCCCCCGTACTGTCATCACTCTGGGTAGATCCAGAACCCTGGTCACTGCTCGTAGCCGAGCTATCACTCGGCACGGTAGTGGACTCTTCCTTCCTGGCGCAGGCTGCGGCGAGGCAACCACACCGCCGAGTAGTAGAAGACGTATGACGGGACTGAAGTTTCTGACATTAATCACGATACGCCTCCTATCTAGTTTTGAACTACCCAGGTAGCCAATTAGTTCGTGGAAGAACCGGAGCTGTTGCCGGAAGCCGCGCCGGAAGAATCGCTGCTGGTGGTGGCACTGGTGTCAGGCGCAGCGGATTCCATCGGAGCAGTAGCACTGCTTTCCGTGGTGGTGGTCGCCGGGGTAGCAGATTCGGTGGTGGTGGTAGTTGCACTGCTTTCAGCAGGAGCGGTGGTTTCTTCCTTCTTGGCGCAGGCCGAGGCAAGAGCGATGGCTCCGGCAACAAGGATGATACGGGCAACAGGCTTAATCTTGGCAATATCTAACATGTTTTCAATTCTCCTTACGTAGATTCCACGGGATGACAGCGTCAGCAGCTAAATATATAGCGCAAATGACTCTAACATGGTAGCACTAATTTCTGCTGCGCCAAATATCGCCAGTCGCAGCAGAAGCAAGCGCACACATGCTAAGCATAGCACAGCGCGGCGACGAGGTCAGGACTGCGAACCCAATCGTTAGTGAGTCCAGGGGTGCCGGCCCCACGTTTGCCCCGCGCTGCATTATATAATAGTATATGTGGTTGTGCTGTAATAAAGAAATGGATTTGCCAGGGAGCACATTGCCATGCCACTTACCTCTTCTGATGCTGACTACGAGGCATTGCGCCCCGTCAAGCTTCAAACCATTCGTGAGGCAATCCGGCCTGAGCGCTACCAGCGCTCAGTCAATATTGCCATTGCGTGGTATGCATTCGACGCACTCCTCTACCTGTCTGCTATCGCTGGTACGCTGCTCGTCGAAGCCTGGTGGCTCAAGCTCTTGTTCGGGTTCCTCGCGGGGTCGGCGGTCGCTTTTATGTTCGTTTGGGCGCATGACGCGGCGCACGGGGCCCTTTTCCAGAACAAGCGCACTGCCGAAATCATGGGCACAATCTTCATGCTGCCCTCGCTGAACATGTATCGCCTCTGGGCCTTCGGGCACAACCGCGTCCATCATGGCTTTACCAGCCTGACTGCCATCGACTGGATATGGCGTCCCTGGACACCCCAAGAGTATCGAAGCAAGACGGTTTGGCAGAAACTGATCTACCGCCTGGAACGTAGCCCTTACACTTGTGCCTTGCACTATCTGTTGCGGATATGGTGGCCAGGCATGGTGCGTTTCAAGGCGGACGCCAATAGCAAGGATCGGCGGGCATTTTTCTATAGCAAAATGGTAACATTGGTGTTTTTCCTAAGCTTTTCCGCGCTGGTGTACTGGATTGCAGGCCTGATGGGCGTCATTGCGGCGGTGATTCTGCCTTTCCTGGTGTTCAATTATTACATCGCTTTGTTTGTTTTTCTCCATCACACGCATCCCAAAGTGCCCTTCTTCTCAGAGAAAGAGGAGTGGAGCCAGAGTGTTGGCCAGCTTTATTGCAGCACTATTGTGCGTTGCTCCAAAATCAGCGAGTACCTGATCCACAATATCTTGATCCACACACCGCACCACGTAGACCCGCGGATTCCCTTCTACCGTCTGAAGGGGGCCTACGAAGATTTACGCGCGGAATACGGCCAGTACATTCATGAAACCCGCTTCGGTTTTTTTGAGGTTCGACGTATCTTCAAGGAATGCAAGCTATATGATTACGAGGGGAAGTGCTGGATGAGCTTCCGTTCCGGCCGTAGCTGGATTGAGGAAAAGGCCGCTGACATCGCCGCCTCTTCTGTGTACCCAGGCAAAACGGCGCACTGAGTAAAAGGTAGTATTGAAAAACGTTCTATACCACCACCCGGCGGTGTGACTCAGTCTTCTGAGAGGTCCGGGTGCTGGTTTCCCTGTGCGGGAGAGGGCGTATTGAGTGCCTGAAGGTGCAAAATCTTCAGAAGTCGTTCAACCAGCGGGTACAAAAGTACTGCGGATACTGCTAGGTAGACCACTCCAGAGTACAGGGCGTAGGCACTGGCGAAAAGTTTGGCGGTGGTGCCATGTAAGTCAGAAACCGGACCCATACCGCTCAGAATCATGCTCGCATTGAGCAGACTATCGATCCAGTTGATACGAGCCAGCAGATGATAGCCCAGTACACCCATGCCGAGAGAGAACAGCATGAAAGCTAATCCAGCCCCGGTGTAGCGTAATTGCCGCCACAGAAATTCTGTTCGGCTATGCAGGTGTAAGGGTTGATGCGTAGACATACTCATGGAGTTACCCCCGCTTTTAAAGGCTGTCAGCCGTAATACTGGCGGTACCAGGTCACAAAGTGTTGCAGACCCTTGTGCAAGGGGGTGTCTGGAGCAAAGCCTACGCTCTGCTGTAATGCCGAAATGTCGGCATAGGTAGCTACTACGTCGCCATCCTGCATGGGGAGCCATTCAATCTGCGCGGATTTACCGAGGCATCCCTCCAGAGTATGGATGAAGTCCGTGAGTGCAATGGGCGTGTGGTTGCCAATGTTGTGAATGCAGAATGGTGCCGCGCTGCTTGCCGGGTCTTCCGGCCAGATATTTTGCGCTTCTGGTGCATGCGGAATGAGCCGCGTCACCCCTTCGATGATGTCATCAATATAGGTGAAGTCGCGCCGCATTTGGCCGTGGTTGAATACGGGGATGGGCTGGCCGGCCAGAATCTTCTGCGTGAAACTGAAGTAGGCCATATCGGGACGCCCCCAAGGCCCGTAGACGGTAAAAAACCGCAATCCCGTACTGGGGATGCCATAAAGATGGGCGTAGCTGTGCGCCATAAGTTCGCCCGCCCGCTTGGTTGCCGCATAGAGGCTGACCGGATGATCCACCGGATCATGGACACTGTAAGGCAGGCGACTATTGGCACCGTATACAGAACTAGAGGAAGCGAAGAGCAGGTGGTTCACCCCCTGCGCACGGCAGCCCTCCAGCACGTTCAGAAAGCCCACGACATTGCTGTCCACATAACTGTGCGGCGCTTTCAGGGAATGCCGCACCCCCGCCTGGGCAGCCAGATTGATGACGACGTCAAAGTGTGGACCCGCAAAGAGCGTCTGCATACCCTCGCGATTGGCCAGATCCAGAGGTTGAAACTGAAAAGCGGGATGCCCCTCCAGTTGCGACAGGCGATCCCTTTTCAGGCCGGGATCATAGTAGTCATTGAGATTGTCTATGCCACTGACGATCCAGCCGTCCGCCAGTAGGCGACGGGCCATATGAAAACCGATGAAACCCGCAGCACCGGTAACGAGTGCCCGCCCGTCCATCAATCCGACCGCTCCGCCAACCATTGCACGTAGCGATCCACCCCCTGCTCCACTGTCAGGAAGGGTTTGGCATATCCCGCGCTACGCAACTTGCTCACTTCTGCCTGGGTAAAGCTCTGATATTTGCCATTCAGGGCCTCGGGCATGCTGACGTAGCGAATAGTCTGCGCTTTCTGCAGTGCAGACAGGTTTTGTGCCGGGCGGTCTGCGCGGTGTTCCAGGCTATTGATGACGGAGACTGCCACTTCGTTGAAACTCTGCGCCTGCCCGGTGCCCACATTGTAGATTCCGCTGTGCGGGTGATCCAAAAAGTGCATATTGACGGCAACCACATCGTCCACGTGAATGAAATCACGCCGCTGCTCGCCATCGGCATAGCCGCCCGTACCCGCGAACAAGCGAACATGATTATCCAGTCGGTATTGTTTGAAAAAATGCAGCGCCACTGAGGCCATGCGATTTTTGTGGAACTCGCGTGGGCCGTAGACATTGAAATAACGAAAACCATGCACCGGGGCGCGCAAATCTGTCCACATCCGTCGGAGATACTGGTCGAACTGAAATTTGCTGAATCCGTAGATGTTGAGCGGAGATTCCGCGGCACGCTCCTCGACGAAGGCGCCAGTCATACCGTAGACGGACGCGCTGGAGGCGTAGAGGAAGGGGACATTATGACGCTGACACCAATGTAGCAGTGTTTTGCTGAAGGCGAAGTTGTTTTCCATGACGTAACGGCCGTCGGTGGCCATGGTGTCGGAGCAGGCGCCTTCGTGAAAAATGGCATCGACACCCTTCAGGTGTCCATTCTCTATCAGGCGCAGAAAAGCCTCTGCCTCCATGTAGTCGGTAATTTCCAGGTCGGTGAGATTGAGAAACTTGTCGGCGCGGGTCAGGTGGTCCACGACGAGAATGTCCGTAATGCCCCGCTGATTGAGGGCTTGCACGAGATTGGCGCCGATAAAACCGGCACCGCCAGTGACGATGTACATGCGTGATCCTCCTTTTCCAGCTATGATAGCAGAAAGCAGGCGTCTTCCCATAAGACGCCATCGCCCTGCTCTTTTATCCGGGCTCAGACCTACCTCTATTCCTGCTGCAAAAAATAAATGGTACCCCTTAAGAGGGCGCCGCCATGTCCGAGGAGGAACATGCAAGACCACGGTCTGTTGACGATTATCCTGCTCCTGGCTACCGGGGTGCTGCTGGTCGGCTTTCTGCGCTACCTGCGTCTGCCGGCGGTGTTTGCTTATCTGCTGACTGGCATCATTCTCGGTCCACATGCCCTGGCTGTAGTGCCAGATCTTGCCAGTACCCGGCAACTCGCCGCTTTCGGCGTGGTTTTCCTGATGTTTAGCATCGGGCTGGAATTCAGTCTGGCGCAGTTTCTGAGTATGCGTCGTCTGGTGTTCGGGATGGGACTGGCCCAGGTGGTCCTGACCAGTCTGCTCTTCGTCGGTATCGCTTTGCTCATCCCGCTTTCCTGGAAGACAGGGGTGATCCTTGGCGGGATTCTGGCCATGTCATCCACCGCCATGGTCGTGCGCGCACTGGCCGAAAAAATGGAAATGCAGACCCGGCATGGGCGTATTGCGGTGAGTGTGCTGCTTTTTCAGGACCTGGCCGTAGTGCCGCTACTGATTCTGATCCCTGCCCTTGCCGGTTCGACCACTAATCTACCCTATGATTTGGCTATGGCCGGACTCAAGGCGGTGCTGGTGCTGTTGGTCTTGCTGGTGATCGGGCGGCCGGTGATGCGGCCCTGGTTTCAGTTCGTGGCCAACCGTAAGTCCACAGAGCTATTTATGCTCAACGTGTTACTGGTGACCTTGGGTCTGGCATGGATCACCGAACAGGCGGGATTGTCGCTGGCCTTGGGGGCCTTTGTGGCAGGGATGCTGATTTCCGAGACGGCCTACCGTTACCAGGTGGAAGCGGACATCGCGCCTTTCCGCGACATTTTGCTGGGACTCTTTTTCGTCACCATCGGTATGCTCGTGGATCTCCCTGCGTGGTGGGCGAATCTGGCCTGGGTTTTAATCGTGCTGGCCATGATTCTGCTGCTGAAGGGTGCGCTGGTCTGGGGGCTGGCCCGTCTTTTCGGCTACGAGCCGGGCGTGGCATTGCGCTCAGCCATTGTGCTGGCGCAGGCAGGGGAGTTTGGCTTTGTGTTGCTGGCTTTAGCCAATCAATACCAACTGTTGCCTGCCCGTGTGCTGCAACCGGTCCTGGGCGGCATGCTCCTGTCCATGATGCTGGCGCCCATCCTGGTGGAGCGCAATGGCTGGCTGGCGCGCCAACTGGTGGGCAGCTATCGCAGCCATCGCGATCAGCAACTGGCCGATATCCGCTCGGCAAATTTGCAGGCCCATGTCGTGCTCTGTGGCTACGGCCGGGTGGGACAAAGTGTGGGGCGGGTCTTGGAAGAAGAAGGCATTCCCTTTATGGCCCTTGATCTGGACCCGGTACGCGTACGCCAGGCGCAGTCCGCGGGTGAATCCATCTTTTATGGGGATGCCAGTCGCCGCGATGTGTTGCAGGCAGCAGGGATTTTTTCGGCTCGGGCCGTAGTGATCACCTATGCGAATGTCGCGTCCAGCCAGCGGGTCCTGTCTATTATCAAGGAGTTGCGCCCGGACTTGCCGGTGGTCGTCCGCGCCCATGACGACAGTCAGTTGGAGAAGCTGGAGGCCGCGGGGGCGGATGAAGTCGTGCCGGAAGTGACCGAAGGTGCGCTGATGCTGGCCTCGCAGGCCCTGTTGCTGATCGGCTTCCCGATCAGTACGGTGCTACGTCGGGTACGGCGCTTCCGGCAGGAGCGCTATCAGTTTTTTCGGGGAGCCTTTTGGGGGAGTTCGGAGCCGGGCGAAGATCAGGGTTCGGCGCGACTGGCGTCTATCGCTCTGGGCGAAACGGCTTTTGGCCTCCATCTCAGTCTGCGCGAACTGAACCTGACCAGTTTCGGGGTGGCAGTCGTGGCTGTGCGCCGCCATGGGATTCGCGGGCGCGAACCCTCCCCCGATACGGTACTCATGCCTGGGGATGTGCTGGTGTTGTTCGGGACGCCCGTGGCGCTCACCAAAGCCGAGCTCTATGTGCTGGAAGGCAATACGATACAGGAAGCGGCAACGGCGTGAGCCGATTGGCCGCATTGAGTGGCAACAGAGTTTGCGCAGTGCTATGTTTAAAAGCTGCCCGTTCATCGGTATTAACACCTTCACCGAGTAATTTATGCCGACATCCATTGACTCTACCCTGGCCGAAACTCGCTCCTTTGCCGTCCCCACCGATTTTGCCAATCGGGCCAATATGGATGCGGAAACCTTTGCACGCATGAATCGGCAAGCGATAGAGGATCCAGATCGCTTTTGGGGGGATTTGGCGCGCCAGCATCTGGACTGGGAGGTCCCGTTTCAACAGGTGTTGGAGACCGATCGTGCCCCCTTCTATCGCTGGTTCAGCGATGGTCAGCTCAATGTGGCGCACAACTGCGTGGATCGCCATCTGCAAGGTGCGACCCGGCACAAAGCAGCCCTGATCTGGGAGGGCGAGGATGGCAGCGTCCGAACCCTGACCTACGCGCAGTTACACCGCGAAATGTGCCTTTTTGCCAATGTCCTCAAACATCAGGGGGTGCAAAAGGGGGATCGGGTCGCGATCTACATGCCCATGGTGCCAGAGGCGGTCATCGCCATGCTCGCCTGTGCGCGGATCGGGGCGATCCATACGGTGGTATTTGGCGGATTCTCGGCGGAAGCCCTCAAGGATCGTCTGGAGGATACGGATGCCAAGGTGCTGATCACCGCTGACGGCGCCTGGCGTGCGGGCAAGGTCGTGCCGCTCAAACGCCATGCGGATCAGGCCCTGCTGCGGGAGCATGAACACTCTGTGCGGCGGGTTATTGTCCTGCGTCGTACCGGCGCCGAAATCGATATGCAGGAAGGCCGTGATGTCTGGTGGGAGGATGTCATCGCCGGCATGAGCGCCGATTGCCCTGCCCTCCCCATGCAGGCTGAGGACCCCCTCTTCATCCTCTACACCTCGGGCAGCACCGGTAAACCCAAGGGTGTTTTTCATAGCAGTGCGGGCTATTTGCTCTGGACCATGCTCACTACGCGCTGGGTTTTCGATATCAAGCCTGAGGATGTCTACTGGTGTACCGCCGACATCGGCTGGATCACCGGCCATAGCTATGTGGTCTATGGTCCGCTGGCTAATGGGGGCACCGTCTTCCTTTATGAAGGGGCACCCATGCACCCGCAGCCGGATCGATTCTGGAGAATGATCGCACGGCATGGCATCAGCATTCTCTACACCGCACCGACGGCGGTGCGCGCCTTCATGAAAATGGGCGACGAATGGCCGCAGTGCCATGATCTTTCCAGCCTGCGACTCTTGGGTTCGGTGGGCGAACCCATGAATCCGGAGGCCTGGATGTGGTATTATGAACAGATTGGCGGCGGGCACTGCCCGGTAGCCGATACCTGGTGGCAGACGGAAACCGGGGGGCACATGATCGCGCCGTTGCCCGGCGTGACGGCCAACAAGCCAGGCTCTTGCGCCCTCCCCCTCCCCGGCATCAGCGCGCGCATTGTGAATGACCAGGGCGACCCCATCACCGCCCCCGATGCCGGTGGCTACCTGGTCATTGATCGGCCGTGGCCGGGCATGCTGCGGGGCATCTGGGGTAATCCGGAGCGCTATGTAGAGAGTTACTGGGCCAAGTTTGATAATCGCTACTACATTGCCGGAGACAGCGCGCGCCGCGACGCGGACGGTTATTTCTGGGTGATGGGACGTATTGATGATGTGCTCAATGTCTCCGGACATCGCTTGGGCACGGCGGAGGTGGAATCGGCGTTGGTGGCGCATCCTGCGGTCGCGGAAGCAGCGGTGGTGGGGATTCCTCATGAAATCAAGGGCGAGGCCATTTGTGCTTTTGTTATTCTGAAACATCAGCATCAGGGTGATGATCGTGATGAGTTGGGTGCAGCGTTGCGCGCGCAGGTGACTGAACTGATCGGTGCGATCGCCCGTCCCGACGACATCCGTTTCACCGACGCCCTGCCCAAAACCCGTTCCGGCAAGATCATGCGCCGCCTGCTGCGCTCTATTGCCCGTGGTGAAGAGGTTACCCAAGACACGAGTACGCTGGAAGATGAGGAAACCCTGCAGAACCTGGGTACCGTAAAGAGATAAGCAGTCCCCGCACCGTGCGCGCGGCAGCGTCATCAAAATGTCATCTTGCTCTGGCAGACTAAGAAATTTCCGGCGTAGCCTGGGAACCCTCTTTTGCCTCAGCGGAGTCCTGCCTTGCGCATACTGATGACCACGGATACCTATTTCCCCCGGATCAGCGGGGTGGCCAGTTCTATCGAAAGCTTTCGTGCGAGTTTGATCCGTCAGGGGCACGAAGTAGATATCCTGCTCCCCGCCTATGACGGTCGCAAAAGATATGCGCCAGATGACGATGAGCGGGCTTTATGGCGTATACCTTCCTGGCGGATTCCCCTGTATCCCGAAGAGCGCTTCATGAAGTTTCGTGCTTTGCGCTCCCGACGCCGGGACATGAGTGATGCCGCTTACGACTTGATCCATATTCAGACCCCTTTTATTGCTCATTATCACGGGGTGCGCCTGGCGCGCCGCTGGCGCATACCTGCCGTGCTCTCCTACCACACTTACTTTGAAGCCTATGTGGATCATTATTATCCAAAAATTCCCGGCGGCCTACGCCGTGGCTCGGTACGGCGTTTATCGCGGCAGCAATGCCACGGAGTGGATGGGGTTGTCGTGCCTTCGCACGCCATGGCGGAAATTCTCTGGGGCTACGGGGTCAATCAGCCCGTGCGGGTCATTCCGACGGGGGTGAAGCCCGAGCATTTTACGGGGGGTAAAGGCGCAGAATTCCGCAAGCAGCACGGCATTGTCGGGCAACGCCCCATCCTGCTTTATGCGGGCCGGATTGCGCCAGAAAAAAATATTCCGCTGTTATTCAGTGCGCTGCCGTACATTCTGGAACAGATGCCGGATGTGTTGCTGATGCTGGCCGGCGACGGCCCGGCGCGGCCCACGTTGGAGACCTTTGTAGAAGAACAAGGTTTAGCGGATTCGGTACGCTTTCTCGGTTATCTGGAGCGAAAGGAGGCCTTGAAAGACGCTTATGCGGCCGCCGATCTTTTCGTGTTCCCATCCCAGACGGAAACCCAGGGGATGGTCCTGATTGAGGCGTTGGCGGCGGGATTGCCGGTGGTGGGCGTACCCGCGCTGGGCAGTGCAGATCTGCTTGGCCTGGGTAAAGGCACCCGTAGCGCCCGCAATGACCCCATGGACCTTGCCGGCCAGTGCGTTACCCTGCTGCGGGATGACGGCCTGCGGGCGCAACTGGCAGCTGAGGCTCACCAACTGGCCGGCGAATGGTCGGAAGACCGGATGGCGCAGAACCTGTCACAGTTCTACGCTGAGATCGCCGGTCGGACCGCCGCTACTTCGCGGCGTACGCTCAGTGCAGGCGCCGCCCGACAAAGGTAAAGCGGTCTCCTTCAAGAAGTACTTCAATAATCTCACCAGACCCGAAGTCGCCCCGCAGGAGTTTCTGGGCGAGGGGGTTTTCAATCTCCCGCTGAATCACCCTTTTCAGGGGGCGGGCGCCATAGACAGGGTCATAGCCGACCTCTGCCAGATGATCCAGTGCGCCATCACTGAGCACCAGATCCATATCCCGCTCGCGCAGGCGTGCCCGCAGGAAACCCATCTGAATCCCGGTAATCTCACGGAGCTGCACTGCGGTGAGGGGATGGAAGATGACCAACTCATCGATGCGGTTGAGGAACTCCGGGCGGAAGTGATCCTGCACCACGTCCAGCACCGCCACGCGCATACCGTCATAGTCCCCTTTGCGACTGAATTCCTGAATTCGGTCGGAGCCGAGGTTGGAAGTCATGACGATGACGGTATTGCGGAAATCTACTGTGCGTCCCTGGCCATCGGTGAGCCGACCATCATCCAGTACCTGCAGAAGGA
>JAKAFG010000227.1 GCA_021818125.1 Pseudomonadota bacterium
TATGCGCACATTCTGGCAAATGCTCGGAGCCACCATCGTCCAAATGACACCTGAAGCTCACGATTATGCTTTGGCCGCCACCAGCCATGTGCCGCATCTGCTGGCTTTTGCCTACATGGCAGGTTTAGAGGGACAGGCGGATGCGCTGCAGCAATTAGCGGGTGGTGGTCTGCGCGACTTTTCCCGTATCGCCGCCTCGGATCCCCGGCTCTGGGCCGATATCCTCTGGGAGAATCGTGCCGCTGTCCGCCAGCATTTGAGCACGGTGCAAAGGACGCTTGGCGCCGCCGAGCGGATGCTGGCGGGTAACGATGCCCAGGCGCTGAGCGATCTGCTGGGGCGCGGCCAGAGTTGCCGACGACAATTTCAATTTCCTCCGGTGCATTCCTGAATTATGTCCAGATATCTTGTACATCCAGGTGGTCAGCTCAAAGGCCGTTTTTCGGTCCCCGGCGACAAATCCATTTCCCATCGTGCCGTTATTCTTGGTGCGCTTGCCGAAGGCGTGACCGAAATAGAGGGATTGCTGGAGGGCGCGGATGTGCTCGCCACCATCGCCGCATTTCGCGCGATGGGCGTCGAGATGGAAGGGCCGGATAATGGGCATTTGCGCATACAGGGTGTTGGCCTGCATGGGTTGCGTGCGCCCGCTGCCCCGTTGGATTGTGGAAACTCCGGTACGGCCATGCGTCTGCTGGCGGGAGTGCTGGCCGGGCAAGCTTTTCCCAGCACTCTGATTGGCGACACCAGTTTGCAGAAGCGGCCCATGGGCCGCGTGCTGAACCCGTTGCGTGCCATGGGCGCGGAAATCACCGCGCAGGAGGGTAGGGCACCCTTGCATATTCATGGACGGCCCCTGCATGGCATCGAGTATGCGCTGCCGGTGGCTAGTGCCCAGGTCAAATCCGCCGTGCTGTTGGCCGGACTGTATGCCGACGGGCAAACCTGCGTGACCGAGCCCGCGCCCACCCGCGATCACAGCGAGCGGATGCTGCAGGGTTTCGGCTACCCGGTGGAGCGTCAGGCTCCACGCGCCTGTCTGCGTAGCGGTGGCCAGTTGCACGGGCAGTCGCTGCAGGTGCCGGGCGATATTTCTTCGGCGACATTCTTCCTGCTTGGTGCCACTATCGCGCCGGGCTCCGATCTCACCCTGGAAGGTGTTGGTATCAATCCGACCCGGACCGGCGTCATCGAAATCCTCACCCGCATGGGTGCCCGGATTGATCTGACCGCCTTGCGCGAAGTGGGCGGTGAGCCGGTCGCTGATATCCGCGTCCGCTACGCGCCGTTGCAAGGCATCGCTATCCCTCCCCGTCTGGTACCGCTGGCTATTGATGAGTTTCCCGCGCTGTTCCTAGCGGCGGCGTGTGCGACGGGGCGGACGGTGATTACCGGCGCCGAAGAACTCCGTGTCAAGGAAAGTGACCGCATCGCGGTGATGGCTGGTGGGCTGCGTGCACTGGGTGCCACCATAGAAGAGCGCGCGGATGGAGCCATTATCAGCGGATCACCGCTGCTGGGGGGACGGGTAGACAGTCACGGGGATCATCGTATCGCGATGGCCTTCGCTATGGCGGCACTGGTGGCGCAAGATGATATCGAAATCCTCGACTGCGCCAATGTGGCCACGTCCTTTCCGAGTTTCCCGGCTCTGGCGCAGCAGGCCGGGCTGCTGCTGGAGGTGGCGGGCGCATGAATATCATCCCCGTCATCACCCTGGATGGTCCCGGCGGGGTCGGTAAGGGCACGCTGGGCCGCCTCTTGGCCCATGATTTGGGTTGGCATTTGCTGGATAGCGGCGCTATTTATCGGGCGCTGGCGCTGGCGGCACAGCGGGCCGGGCTTCATGCAGATGAGGAGGCGGCACTGTCCGACCTTGCCCGTGCCTTACCGCTGAGCTTTCGCGGTGCAGTGGACCAAACCCACGTACTACTTGGGGGGGAGGTCGTGGATGCGGAAATCCGCAGCCCCGAAATCAGTGCGTTGACCTCACAAATTGCCGCGCTTCCCGCGGTCCGTGCCGCTTTATTGCAGCGGCAGCGGGATTTTCGCCAGGCGCCGGGACTGGTGGCCGACGGTCGGGATATGGGGACCGTGGTTTTCCCGGACGCACCGCTCAAGGTATTTCTGACTGCCAGCGCCGAAGTCCGTGGCAAGCGGCGTCTGAATCAGTTGATGGAACAGGGTAGTAGTGCTAATCTCGCCACAGTTGTGGCGGAAATTGCGGAACGCGATGCCCGGGATCAGCAGCGCAGCGTGGCACCGCTCCGGCCCGCGTCCGATGCGCGCCTCCTGGATACCAGCGAACAAAGCGTTTCTGACACATACAGGGTTCTGCAAAGCTGGGTTCAATCGGCTTTGCAGGAAAATTGAAACCGCCATTTATGGCATCGAGCAGTGATTCAAGGGGCGCCCATGGCGTGCCCGGTAAATGAGGCCTACTGAAATTTATGACCACCCCTAACGCTGAAATGCTTGTTGAACCCAGTTTTGCCGAGATGTTTGAAGAAAGCCAGAGCACCCAGGGCCTCAAGCCCGGCGAGTTGCTCACCGGCATCGTGACCCGCGTCGATAACGACTTTGTCATCGTTGACGTGGGCCTCAAGTCTGAAGGGCCGATTCCTGCCGAGCAGTTCCGCAATGCGGAAGGCGAAATAGAGGTGAAGGTCGGGGACTCCGTAGAGGTCTGTCTGGAGTT
Source organism: Pseudomonadota bacterium (assembly GCA_021818125.1). Classification (GTDB taxonomy): domain Bacteria; phylum Pseudomonadota; class Gammaproteobacteria; order Acidithiobacillales; family Acidithiobacillaceae; genus Acidithiobacillus. Next base: position 2,699 of record JAKAFG010000227.1, read on the forward strand.
GGTGGAAGACGGTATGGGCGAAACCCGTCTCTCCCGTGAAAAAGCCCGCCGCGCCAAGACCTGGGTCGACCTGGAGAAGTCCTTCAACGACAACGCCGTGGTGCATGGCTTCCTCACCGGCAAGGTGAAAGGTGGTTTCACCGTCAGTATCGACGGTGTGCGTGCCTTCCTGCCCGGCTCTCTGGTCGACGTGCGCCCGGTACGGGATGTGGCGTATCTCGAAGGCAAAGACCTCGAGATGAAGATCATCAAGCTGGACCGCAAGCGTAACAACGTGGTGGTCTCCCGCCGTGCGGTGGTCGAGCAGGAACAGAGCGTGGAACGCGGCGCACTGCTGGAAAGCATTCAGGAAGGCGCGATTCTCGAAGGCGTGGTCAAGAACCTCACCGATTACGGCGCGTTTATCGACCTGGGTGGTATCGACGGCCTGCTGCATATCACCGATATGGGCTGGCGCCGGGTCAAGCATCCCAGCGAAGTGGTCACCGTGGGCGGTGAAGTGCGTGTCCTGGTCCTGAAGTTCGACCGCGAGCGCGGCCGTATCTCTCTCGGTATGAAGCAGCTGGGTGAAGACCCCTGGCGCGATATCGCCCGCCGTTATCCGGAGGCCACCCGAATTTTCGGTAAGGTCACCAACGTTACGGATTACGGCGCGTTTGTCGAGATCGAGGAAGGCGTCGAAGGTTTGGTGCATGTCTCCGAAATCGACTGGACCAACAAGAACATCAATCCGGCCAAGGCCCTGCATGTCGGCCAGGAAGTCGAAGTGATGATCCTCGATATCGACGAAGAGCGTCGCCGCATTTCGCTGGGCATCAAGCAGTGCCTGCCCAACCCGTGGGATGACTTTGCGC
>JAKAFG010000228.1 GCA_021818125.1 Pseudomonadota bacterium
GTTGGTCAAGCAAGGCGAATTGGTCGCGGTGCCCGAATTTCCCAGGCTGCGGGAAGAGCGCCGCATCTTCGATGTGCCGACTGTGGAGGAGGTGGTGGCCCTGCTCGGCCACCTCCACGGCGCGGTCAAAGTCTTGGTGTGGCTCATGGCCGAAACGGGTATGCGTCCCGACGAGGCCCGCAACTTGCCATGGGCTCATGTCGATGCTGACGAGGGGGTAATCTTGATCCGCCCCCATCATGCATGGAGGCCCAAAACTCCAACGTCAGTCCGTCAGGTCTATCCCAGCGACACGTTGATGGGGGAGTTGCTGCGGCTTCCACGGACGGGCGATTTCGTCTTCGCGGGCACGGACCCCGGCAAGCCCGTCCAAAACGTCCGGACGGCCATTGCAACGGCAGCAAAGAGGGCAGGGTTCCGCCACTCTCCTGCGATCAAGCTGTTCCGCAAAGCGTTTGCAACCACTCTGGCCGAACGGGGTATCAACCAGACCATCGTTGGCGACATGCTGGGCCACGCCCCTGGTTCCAAGGTGACGGCGCAGCACTACCAGTTCATTAGGGAGAAGGCGAAACGGGCCAACCGCCTCAGCCTGATGGACATCTCATCTCAGGAGGTTGCCTGATGCGAGTGCATTGGGCAATTTTGGGCAACGAGGTCGCCAAGGGCCTTGCCAACGACCTCGCCAACCCCGTATTCTCTGCGCCTCGGCGCGGGTGTAGCTCAATGGTAGAGCAGAAGCTTCCCAAGCTTACGACGAGGGTTCGATTCCCTTCACCCGCTCCAGCCGCTCCCCAGAAAAATTAAGCGATTAGCGGCATTTGAGGCGTTGCGGGGAAGCACCCGAGATGCCTGGATCTGCCGATCCCTCCGTCACGTTGCAATCTTATCGCCTGATGATAAGATTGCGCCATGGTTCCCGACCCGCACGACCTGCGCCTGCTGTTCGACCTTGCAACCAGGCGCCAGGACGTGGCCGGGGGCTGCTGGTGGCGGATCGCGGTGTGGGAGGGGTCGGCGGCCCCGGACGACATTCGCGATGCGCTGACCCTGCATGGTCCCGACAACGGGCGTGTGCTGGGCTACGACAACGACCACGGCTATCACCACCGCCATCCGCCGGCGGGCGGAGCCCGCAAATCGAATGAATTGCCGGCTTCGCCGGCCGGAGACCGGGTGCCCTACAGCTTCACCACATGCGCCCAACTGGTGGCCGACTTCTTCGCCGACGTTGACCGCCACCTTGCCAGCCTGGGAGTGTTGCCATGACGACATTGCGCATCGGCATCCGCAGCCACGACGAGGCCAAGGCCCGCATGCTGGCGCTGGCCAGTGGCCAGGTCCGGCGCGACCCGGACGAGCCGACCGTATGGGTGACTTCGCTCGCCAGCCTCGCCCAGGTGCTGAACGAAGACAACCAGGCCCTGTTGCGGTTGATCGGCGAACGCCAGCCGAACTCCCTGACCGAGCTTGCGGCACTGTCCGGCCGGGCGCTGTCCAACCTGTCGCGCACCCTCTCCACCATGGAGACCTACGGCCTGGTGGAGATGGTGGAGACCGGCCGCGCCAAGGCGCCGCGCCTGACCTGCGATCACGTCGAGATCGTCATGCCGGCGCTGGTGCATGACGTGGCGGCGGAGTAGCGCCCAGACGCGAGGAGTCCGACCATGAGCGATGCGGCAAACCGGATCTTGCATGGGCTCCGCGAGGCTTTGGCCCATGCGCGCGGCGAGGACATTCACGCCCCCATCGGGGGGGGGCACAGACCACGCCCCGCCCTGCCGGGGATGCCGGCACTTCCACGAACCCGCGTGGTGCTTCCACCCCGACCTTGCGTTGGAAACGCCGGTGGTTTTCGTGACGGGCCAAAAGGGGCTGCGCGCAATCCCGGTCGAAACAGCCCGCCTGGGGAACTGCGGCTATGGCGCCGCTCTATGGGAGGTGGGCCCGATGGCGAAATAGGCGCACTGTCACCGTTTCGAACAGACCCTATTTGAGCATTTTTCATGAAACAGGCCTAGACCGCTTGCCACTAGCCCACTGCCACGGCATAAACCGCAGGAACCGCTTTAGGAACACTGGGGATGAGCGTCGAAATGCAACCTCCTCTTCAGTTGAAACTCGCCACGCTGGAAAACGGCTTAAGGGGGTACAACCAGATTTGCCAGCTGGCAGAGGCCCTGGACGGAAAGCGAGGGCTAACCGTCCAATTGGACTTTTCAGCAGTTCGTTTCATCCCTGGTAACATGCTGGCGCCGCTCGGAGCCATACTCCATCGAACTCGCGATGCGGGAAATTCGATTTTCCTCACAAGGGTAGCCAGAAGCCTGCATGACAAGATGTACCAAACCGGATTCTTCCCCACTCGGCAACCCGCCAACGAAGAGGTGACTCTTCCGTTCAAACGATTTGAACCTCACCAAGAAAAGCAGTTTGCCGCATACACAAACATCCACCTAAAGCGGCAAAAGGTTGCGGCAATGCCACCTGAGCTGTTAAGGAAGTTTTTTGAGAGTGTCGATGAATTATACAATAACGCATCGCTGCACTCGAAAACGGAGCATGGCGTATTTGCTTGCGGACAACTGTACAGGCGTAGGCACTTTCTGCTTTTTGCAATAGTTGATCTTGGCTTTGGCATTAAGCAGGTTGTGAATAATTGGATGGGCTCTAATTTTGAGGCAGATCGCGCGATAGAGTGGTGCCTTGAAACAGGGAACACCACAAGGTCTGGCGATATCCCCGGGGGCCTTGGCTTGAAGATTATTAATGAGTTTATAATAAAAAATCGAGGTAGCCTGTTTATATTGTCGGACACGGGATTTTTACAAATAGATGGGAGCATACGGACCAAAGGGTTGATGCGGCACAGGTTCCCAGGGACGGTGGTAACAATGAAGATCATCACGAGCGATATTACGAACTATTTTGCCGATGAATCTATCGATCTCGGATCAATCTTCTAAGGAAATACAAATGAGCAAAGAAACGGTAACAGTTGTTGATGTTGTCGGAGGAACTGTATGCGTATCCGTTGACGACGGCCAGCGTGTCTACAGCGCTATTGCGACAATTATACACAACAGCAACATAGCAACGATATCGTTTTCTGGTGTAGAAAGAATGACAACTGCCTTTTTGAATGCCGCGATAGGCCAGCTTTATGGGGAATTTTCTGAAGACCAAATTCGTCGCTCGGTAGGAATTTCTGACGCATCACCGGCCGATGCCGTGTTAATTAAGAAGGTGGTAGACCGCGCTAAGAAATATTTCGCAGAGCCCGGAAAATATGGGCGCATTCAAAGTGCCGAGGATGGAAACAAATGACAGCCATTGTTATTCGGCGAAACGCAGAATTATCATCCATCCCCACGGAGCCAGCTGCATTTGATACGTGTGCTTGGTATCACATATACGGCCGGTATGCCGCTTTTTCCCTATCCAGCTAACGCAGGCTCTGCCACTGACAGAGGAACGCGTCGCTGCCTGACGGCCCCGGCCTCGCTGGCGCCGGCAACGATCTGGTCATAGGTGATGGTGGCGCATTCGACG